>JBEAUV010000011.1:0-27871 GCA_041161265.1 Bacteroidota bacterium
ATTATTTGATCCACAAACAACAATTGATTCACCCTTAGTTGCCTTTAATGATTTAATTGCTTCATCAGCAATTGCCATTACAGATTTTGACAATTCAGATGATACTCCTGAAGCAACACTAAAACCTTTTAAAATATATGATAAAACATTTGCTTGTTCAGATGGCTTAATCATGCCTCTGTAATCTGCATTAGATCCAGAAACAGACATTACCGTTTCAAACTGAAAATGTTTAGACATCCATTCACCTGCAGGATTTCTTCTTATACCATATTGAGAAGCGAACTGAGTAGGCATTAACCAAGAACTCAAGAAATCTGCCCCAACACTTATAATAGTTTTCGCTTTTGAGAAATCATGTGAAGGAATAATATTTTTTCCAAAAGTTGCTTCATAAGCTAAACGCATACCTGCATAAGAAACAGCATCGTATTGGATGTGTTCAAATTTATCCGGGTTTTCAGCAGCACCTAAAGACAATCCTAATTCTCCAATCGCAATTCCTAAAGAAGGACTAATCACAGTATTAGAAACTAAAACAATCTTTTTAGCACCTTTTATTGCAGTTTTTATTGATCCATCAATATTTGACCAAGAATCTGATTCACCTTTTAAGGTTGGATTCTGAAGTCTTGCTGAATCATAAAGACCTAAGACAGAAGCTATAATTTGAGGATTAGAACCACCATAAGTAATTCCAAAGTCTTTATTCCCTTTTATGTAAATAGGTCTCCCTTCACGAGTTTTTACTAAGATGCTAGCATAAGAAACACCATCATAATAAGTAGAAGCATACCATGTTGGCATACCTGGCGTTACGTTTTCAGGCTTATTCACATAAGGAATAGCTTTTGTAACAGGTGCCTCACATGCAGCAACAGTAGCTGCAGCAACACTAAAACCTAAAAATTTTAAGAAATCACGACGCGCTGTCGATGTTTCTTTTAAATTCTCATCTCCTAAGAATTCTTCAACTGACATTTGAGTCGGGAATTCCTGCTCTTTCGATTTAAGGAATTCTGGAGTCTCTCTTAATTCTTCAAGACCTTTCCAATATTTTCTTGTCATTCCCATATGCTTATTTGGACTTCTTCTATTCGTTAATTAATAGTGACATTTTGCACATTCCCAACCACCCAACTCACTTACAGTAACTTTACCATCTTTCAAGTAATTACCGTATAATGTTTTGTCGTTGTTCAACAAACGCTTGTGAATTTCATTGTAGTAACCATCGTTTCTCGTATCAATTGCTCCAGTTGAAATTTCTTTCTCACCGTGACATTCGATACACCAACCCATTGTTAAAGTAGGTCGTGTCAAGACAATGTTACCTTCAATTTTATTTAATTCAGAAACAGGTTGAACTTTAGCAGTTTCACTCATTTTCGTCATATCTCCGTGACATTGTTTACAATCAATTCCTCCAACAACAACATGTTGAGAGTGATTGAAATAAACGTGATCAGGTAATACGTGAACTTTGTTCCAAATGATTGGTGAAGATTTTCCTGTATATTTTCCAGATCCAGTTGGGTCATATCCGGCAGCCTGATAAACTTTAGCAATTTGCTCTTGTTGCGCTGGAGTTCTGCCGTTAATTTGTTTGTGACAATTCATACAAACATTTACAGTAGGTAAACCAGCTGATTTAGAAGTTGTAACTGAATTATGACAATATTTACAATCAATTCCATTCGTTCCTGTATGAATAGCATGCGGAAAAGCAATTGGTTGTGATGGTTGATAATTTTCAACTACCCCAATATTATAACCACTCAAAAACAAACTTACAATTGCACTAATTACTAGAACTAATGAAGCCAATCCAACATACAAACGATATTTCCAAGCCCAAGTTCTGAACTCTTCAGAATACGTTAAACCTTCATTTACTGGTTCACCTGCATCATCTGCAGCAGCAAACTTCAACTGACGACGAACGCCACCAACTGCTACAATAATGACAAAGAAAATAATTCCCAAAACTACCCAAATCCAACCCATTGAGGATTCTTCTTCTGCAGCCAATGAATCTGTTGGATTCATTCCAGCATCACCTTCAGCACCTGCCGCGCCTTCAGCTCCAGGCTCTGCTTGCGCATCAACCCAATCTAAAATTGCATCAACGTCTTCCTTTTTTAATTCAGGAAATGCAGACATGGCTGTTGGGGCCCATGTAGATACCGTTTGAGCATATGGGTCTGTAGCTGCAGCATTTTGCCAGTTGTTTACCCATTGATAAATAGAGCCCTCTTTGGCTCCACCATCTGCCCATTTCTGGCGCACTTGGAATAATTTCGGCCCTGTACCGTTTTTATGTGGTTGGTGACAGCTGGCACATTTCGCTTTGAAAAGTGCATCACCTTGGGCTTGAGCTGTGAATGTTCCCGCTAAAAACACAAGGGTTAAAGCGCTGAAACACCAATTTCTTAAGTATATAAACATCTGACTACTAGATATTTTCATGTAAAAAACTATAAGTCTACCGTCAAAAAAACACTGTTTGACGGAAGCAAATTTAGAAGAATCACTCTATTTCGTGACAGTTTTATGACAAAATAAACACGATAAAGCTTAATTTAAATTCATTCTAAATAAGCAATAATTGGTATTCTCTGATTTGTACTTCGTTAACGCATTTTTTAACATTTCAAAACAGTGATTTTTTTACGGCACATGCATTGCATGAGTAACTTCATTACCTTTGTTGAATAATTTCAATTTTCATGAAAAAAAAAATATATCTTTTTGCATTCGTTTTTTTAACATTTACGGCTTTCAGTCAAAAAGGCAAAGTTGAAATAATAAAAGATTCAAGAATAGACGGCCTAGTTAAAAAACAGGGAATGATTATCCCTCCTGCTACCTCTCCCCAAATACCAGGATATAGAGTTCAGTTGTTTTTTGACTCCGATAGAAAAGCAGTTGATGATGCAAGAAGTAAATTCATTGCATCATATCCTAAGATTGATTCTTATGTTTTATTCAATTCCCCAAACTACGTGCTAAAGGTTGGTGATTTTAGAACATTGTTAGAAGCCGAAAGAATTAAAGATTCATTTGTTCAACTATTTCCAACATCGTTCATTGTGAAAGAATTAATTAACTTACCTAGAATAGATCAAGAATGAGCAATAATAGCTGTTGCTGAAGTATAACCTGAGGACACACAGCCCTGAATTAAATATCCACCAGTTGGAGCATCCCAATCTAACATTTCCCCTATGCAGTAGGCTTTAGGAAATTTCTTAAGTTGAAATGAATCATTAATTGCATTCATTTCAACTCCTCCAATTGTAGAGATAACTTCGTCAATAGGTCTTAATTTAACAATTTCTAATTTAAAAGATTTGACCGTTTTAGCAAGGATACTCTTATTTTGAAATACTTCCTTTTTCAGACTCAATTTTAGCCATGCAATAGTAACTTTTGGCAATTTCAAATCTCTTAATCCTTCACTCACATTTTTTGCTTTTTTCAATTTTTGCTCAATGTCCTTGATAGAAAAAGTAGGTTTGAAATCAATATAAACATCCTTTTTATTCCTGAAATTTGCATTCATCGCATAAATTGGTGGGCCTTCAATTCCATATTCTGATATTACAAGTTCACCAAAAATTTCGATGTTCTCACAAAACACTTTGCAGTTTTTAATTGTTTTTCCGGCATGTTCTTTCAAGTGAGAATGATTTATAAGTTCAAAACCACTATTACTTGATTCAAATTTTTTACATGCAATACCCTTTTCAACAAACTTATTGAACCATTTACCATCAGAGCCAGTAATGGACCAAGAATTACCTCCTAGTGCAAAAACAAAATGGTCAAATTGAAACACGTTCTCGGTGTCATTCGAATTAAAAATCAATTCAGATTCATTAAAATCCGTTAAAACATGCTCCATTTTAAAAATGGCTCCTAATTTTAATAAGTAACTTTGCCAAGCTTTTAAAACATCAATCGGTTTAATTCCTTTTAAAGGAAAAATTTTTCCTGAACTTCCAACAAAAGTCTCTATTCCAATTTTTTCAAGAAAATCTCTGAAATCATTATTATCAAATAAACGCACGGATTTCTTAATGATTTCACTATCATAATGACTCACAAATTGATTAATCTCACTGTCATTAGTCAAATTGAACCCTCCATTTCCCGCCACTAAGAATTTCCTCCCTACAGCCTTTTTCTGATCAAAAAATACAACTTTATGTCCATTTTCTAATATGACAGTGCCAGCCATTAAGGCAGCGGGACCAGTCCCAACTATTCCGACACTTTTCGTTTTCATATTTCAAAACTACAGATATTACAACTAGCAATTCTATTCAAGACTCAATTTAAAATTAAATTACCCTTCTCTTTAGAAATTGGTATTGATATATTTGCAACATGAACGAAAAATTCGGTAAGGAATATAAACTTTGCAGTCAAAAAGTTATACAAACCATTTTTGATGAAAAGAAGAGTGTTAAGGCTTACCCTTTTCTTATTCATTTTTCGATACAACCATTATCAAGTAATGCTTGTTTTCAAATAACAGTTTCTGCTCCAAAAAGAAATTTTAAAAAAGCTCATGATCGAAATCGAATAAAACGATTGATGCGTGAAGCAATTCGAAAGAATAAATTAATTTTAGAACCGTTTTTGTTAGAGAACAAGAAACAAGTGGCATTATTTATGATTTATACGGCTCGAGAAGAAATTCCGTATGATACACTTTTCAAAAAAACAACTTTATTATTTACACAGCTTATCAAAGATATTTCCAATGAAAAAAGCAATTAATTCACTTAGTACTTATATTTTAACATTTGGATTCACTTTTTGCTTTCTCTTCGGAGCACAAAGTCAGTCAAACGGTTTTGAGGTTATCAAAAACATGGAGTTGATGGATCAAATTTATCAGCACCTTGAAATGTATTATGTTGACGAAGCTCAAACAGGTAAATTATCGAAAGTTGGTATTGATGCAATGTTAAAGGAACTTGATCCATATACCGTTTATTATCATGAATCAAACATTGAAGATTATCGTTTGATGACAACAGGCCAATATGGTGGGATTGGTGCATTGATAAGGAAAATTGGCGAATTTACATTCATCGCTGAACCTTACGAAGGCAATCCTGCAGAAAAATCAGGGTTAATGGCTGGCGATAAAATCCTTTCTATTGATGGTAAAACAATGGTTAATATACCATCTGATGATGTGTCTTCAGCATTAAAAGGACCAAAAGGGACAACAATTGAAATTGAAGTTGAAAGAGAAAATGATGGCAAGAAAAAAATATCCGTCACGAGAGACGAAATTAAATTACCCGACGTACCTTATTCTGGAATGCTCAACGAATCAGTTGGCTATATCAAGTTAAATAGTTTCACGCAAACAGCTTCTTCGGATGTTAAAACAGCATTTTTAGATCTCCAAAGTAAAGGAATGAAAGAAATCGTTCTTGATTTGAGAGGAAATGGTGGAGGATTATTGATAGAAGCAGTAAAAATAGTGAATTTATTTGTGAAAAAGGATGAAATTGTAGTTACAACAAAAGGACGTGTTGCTGAAGAAAATCGCACTTATAAAACAACCGAAGCTCCTTTAGATTTGACAATTCCATTGACGATATTGATGGATGAAGGATCTGCATCAGCAAGTGAAATTGTTGCGGGAAGTATTCAAGACTTAGATCGAGGAATTATTATTGGTTCAACATCTTATGGAAAAGGACTTGTTCAAAGAACATATGATTTAAAATATGGTTCAAAAGTAAAATTAACAATTGCAAAATATTATACACCATCAGGTAGATGTGTTCAACGTTTAGAATATTATGAAAAAGAAGATGGCGTAAAACCGAAGGAAATTCCGGATTCTTTAATCAAAATTTTTAAAACAAAAAATGGTCGTGACGTTATTGACGGTCGTGGAATTGAACCTGATGTTGAAGTAATATTAAATGACTTTAGTAGATTAACAGCGACAATTTATTCAAGCAATTTACTTTTCAATTACGCTACCAAATACCATTCAACTCATTCGACTATTGCAGCTGCAGGTTCTTTTTCTCTGACAGATCAAGAATACAATGATTTTAAAGCGTATGTTTTGAAAGAAGAATTCACGTATTCAACAGCATCAGAAGAAATGTTGAAGAAAATGAAAGAAACAGCTGAAGAAGAAGGATATTACGAAGATTCAAAAACAGAATACGACGCATTGTTAGCGAAAGTTGTACCATCAAAGGAGCGGGATTTAGAAAAATTCAAAGACGAAATCAAGATAATGCTTGAAAATGAGATAGTTTCAAGATACTATTATCAAAAAGGTCGGGCAATTGATTCCTTTAGAAATGATAAGAATATTGCAAAAGCAATAGATTTATTAAAAAATAAAGCACTTTACAATACTATTTTGGGAAATTAGTCGTTCTGAATTTACCCAAAACAAAAACTATTTATGCTCAACCGATTCTTCGGTAAAAAATTTCATGATTATTTCCATTTATTTGGATTAAGCTTATTGGCTATAGGCCTGCCTTCTACGAAGATTCTCCTTTCTTTTGGAACTATCATACTTTTTTTAAATATCCTTTTAGAAGGAAATTTCAAAGAGTATTATACAAAGGCAAAATCCAATCGTTTATTTTTATTAATTGCTTCGTTTTATGCACTTCATGTCATTTCGTTAATTTGGACAAGTGATTTTACATACGCATTAAATGATCTAAGAATAAAGCTTCCGTTATTTGTTATTCCTATTGCATTAGTCGTTAAGCCAATTCAGTCTCTTAGAGAATTGTATTTTTTATTAGTCCTTTTTGTTTCTGCTTTAGTTATAACTTCATTGATTAATTTTATTTCCTACCAAAATTGGTTTTTAATTCAAAATCACGATGACATTCGATCACTTTCACTTTTTGGAAGTCACATACGTTACGGCATATTAATAGCAATTGGTGTTGGAATATGTTTACACTTCATCACTTCACTTAAAACCATTAAAAAATGGATGATTTTGCCCATTTTGAGTTGGTTTATCTATTACACCTATTTTAGTCAAATAATTTCAGGTGTTATTGCATTAGTAATTGTTTTACTAACATGTTTTGTTTTTTCAGCTTATAAAAAATCACGGAAATTTGGATTAATCACCCTTATTTCATCATTAACACTTTTGGTAAGTCCCTTGTTAATGTTAATTCCAATAAATCAAAAAATAAATTCAATAAATACACAATCACTTCCTCAACTAACAGAGCAAGGAAATCCATACAAACATAACACCAAAATAACGACGTATATTAATGGTAAACCACCTCTTTTATTTGTTTGTGAAAAAGAGTTGAGAACTGAATGGAAAAAAGCCTCTCCTATTCCATATGACAGTTTAGACACAAAAGGTCAAGTTATTTCTTTCACATTAGTTAGATATATGGCTTCACTTAATCTGAGAAAAGATTCAGTTGATTTTCAAAAATTGACTCAAACTGATATTAAAAATATTGAAAACGGCATCGCCAGTATTGCAGAAACACAAACTGGATTATTTGCACGTCTTGATGGAATAAAGTTTCAATTATACCATTCGGGTAATCCAAATGGTCACTCTTTGTTGCAACGATTAGAATATTGGAAAACAGGAATAAACATTATCAAAAAGAACTGGTTATTTGGCGTTGGAACGGGCGATGTGCAGAATGCTTTCAATTCACAATATATAAATGACAAAACAAAACTTAAACCCCAAAACAGATTACGTGCGCATAATTCCTACCTCACAAGTTGGATTAGTTTTGGGGTTTTTGGAATAATTATCTTTATTATGATGTTGTGGCGTTACTTTTCACTGCATTGGAAAAAATGCAATTTCCTTGCTTTGATGTTTATACTGGTTGCCGCTAGTACTTTTATTCTAGAAGACACTTTAGAAACTCAAACAGGAGTTACTTTTTTTGCTTTTTTTTACGGGTTGTTTATGACAACAATTCCACAAAAAAAGTAACTTAGCCTAATAATTCAATGTAAATATCATTCAATATGACATCAAAAAACATACTCACTATTCTTTTTTCATTTTTTTTAAGTCAAGCTCTTTTTTCTCAGCTACCTAATTTCAACCCAAAAAATGACGTCACTTTGAGTATCAATGATGATGCAGGAACGAATGGTTTAGCAGTAGCATACAATGCTAAAAAGGATTTATATTATTCTGTGTTTGCCGGAAATGAAACTTATAATATTGAAGTCCATAATGCTGCAGGAGTATCGCTTAAAACAATTCAGATTGGAGGAGATTTAAGAGGTTTTTGGTACAATGAATCGAAAAATCAGTTGCAAGGAATTTTATATGGTAATACTGGAAGTTTCTCTTACGATTTAGATGGAGAAGGCTATCCTATCGAAATAAAAATAACTGACTTCTCATATGGCATGGAAGAGCAAAATGTAGCAGTTTTTAATAATGGTATTGTCTATTTTGCTAATTATGATGGTGTTTCAAGTTTTAAACAAGGCAAAAAGAAATTAATTAAACCCAAAAAATTAGAACTTTTAGAATCTGGACTTTCAGATAACATCAATTTTAATGGTTTTATCCATACGGGATTAAAGGGTTATGAATACGGATTCTACAATTACGAAACAAGTGAATTGTATTTAGTAAATGCTAAAACAGGCAAAACTAGCGCTACTATTCAAATTCAAATAGATGACTATTTTGGAGAGTTAGATGCTTTCCGAATATCGTTTTGCAATAATCGGTTGTTTTTGTACAATGTCGAAGACCGAACGTGGAATGGGTTTAATATTATTAACTAGAATTTACCCTAAATAAGTACTAAGTATTAATTTCCTTTCTTGAATATATTACCTACTTCTTTCCCGATTTTCTGAATAGCTTCAACTCCTTTAGAAATTGCGCTCGAATCAAAATCTTCATAATTGCCGTAAAGGTTTTCAGAAGTGTTTTGAGATGGGTAAATCACAATTGAATCATTGTCTAAGTATCCCTTTTCAATTTTACTTGGGAACGAATCTATTCCAGCATTATAGGATACACCTCCAGTTCTAGCAGAACAAAAAACAACTAAATCGTTTTTTGATTTTTTTGTATTAATAATGAAAAAATCATCTAACTCTTCTATTTCAAAAAGTGTTGTATTACTCAATAATTTATTGACTTCACAGATTCGGTTCCATTTTTCAAATGTTATTACCGATGCATAAAGCTCTATTTTCAAACTTAACTCTTTAGCAAAACGTAGAATTCGTTCCACCCATAAAACAAAACTCGACTCTAATTCCGCCAATTTAGGACATATAACTACAACTTTATCATATGAAAGTGCAACTTTTTCAAATTGACAGAAAAAGATTGTTTTATCACAAACGTCTAATAAATGGTCGCGATCATCACCAACAATTCTTTTTAAAAGATTCATGTTTCGACTATCGTTTAGAACCACTAAATCAGTTACTAATTCTTTTGAAACTCTTGCTATACCTGAAGAAAGATTGAGATCAATAGTTGCAATTGCATTCACTTTTGAATCTCCTCCTGAAAAATGCTTTACGATTTCGTCCAACGCCTTTCTAGAACTTCTGATTTTTCGCTCTGCCTCTTCATTATTTGGTAAAACACTCACAACTGAAATTGGGTTAATAACCTTCCTATTGGTAATCATCATTGCGAAATCCAAAAGCAATTCATTGCCTTTCAGTTCATTAATTGCCAATAATAAATGCTGATTTCTTAATCGAGTTTCATTTGTATCAGCATCCCCTTTTTCTGCCATTTCAACTAACAATCGTTTACCAGCATTTTCAGTAACAAATGAAGCAACTAAACAGGTGATTAATATTAATAAAACAGTTCCGTTCACAATTTTAATGTCCAAAATATTATTTTCAAAACCAACCATAATGATTGCTAAAGTTGCAGCAGCATGTGAAGTACTTAATCCAAAAATAATTTGTCTTTCATTCTTTGACATCTTGAAAATAACTTGTGTGATAAATGCAGCAAGCCATTTACTAAAGATTGCAAAGGAAGTTAAAACTACTGCAATGATCAACGACCAAGTTCCATCAAAAAGAACTTTATAATTCACAACCATTCCAACAAAAATCAAGAAGAATGGGATAAATAGAGAGTTTCCAATAAATTCAACTCGATTCATAAGCGTTGAGCTATTTGGAATAAGCCTGTTTAATACTAAACCAGCAACGAAAGCCCCAATAATGTGTTCAACGCCTGCAACTTCTGCTAAGAAGGCTGAAAAGAAAACGATTGAAAGAACAAATATATATTGTGAAGAGTTTTCACTTTCCAATTTACTAAAAAACCATCTAGCAATTTTTGGAATAAAGTAAAACATTATAATAGAAAAAATCGTCAATGATGTTATTAACCGAACCCAAAAAGCACTATCCAAGTTCCCTTTCGCAGAACTTGAAATAACAGCTAGAATAATAAGAACAGCAGTATCTGTTAGTATAGTCCCTCCCACAGTAATTGCAACAGAAGAGTGTTTTGAAAGTCCAAATTTGCTAATTATTGGGTATGCCACCAAAGTATGTGTAGCAAACATACTTGCCGTCAACAAACTTGCGGTTGTATTGAGATGAAGGACATAATAACATATCGGAAAACCTAAAGTAATAGGAACAAAAAATGTTAATGCTCCAAAGGTTAAACTTTTATTAAAATATTTTTTGAATTCATTCATTTCAAGCTCTAGGCCAGCCATGAACATGATATAGAGTAAACCTATTGTTGAAAACAGTTTAATTGAACCTTCTGCTTTCATATGCTCTGGGCCAATTAAACCAAGGCCGTGAGGCCCAATAATTACCCCAGAAATAATTAAGCCAATAATAGCTGGGATTTTGAATTTTCTGAGAATAATAGGAGAAAGTAAAATAATAAACAACAACAATGAAAAGACAAGGACAGGGTTTTTTAACGGTAAATGAAATGCTTCAAATAAATGCGCAAAAAAATAGTCCATACCAGCTTCTTAAATAATTGTGCTCAAAGATAGTCCTTTCAATTATAGTTTTAATACACTTGTCAATTTTCTTAACGGAATATTAATATATCACTAAATGTGTTGATTAAATGCTACATTACCTAATAAAAGCAACCAGTATTATATCTTTTTGAGCACTAAAAAGTTCTATAAAAAGTAATTAGCCTATCTTTGGGGAAAATTTCTCAAATGCGTTTTGAATTAACCAAAGAATTTCTTGAAATCCTTCGAAAGAAAATTGCGGAGCAAGATGTTCTATGGATACAAGAACATGTTTTTGAGTTACACTTTGCTGATATCGCTGAAATATTAGATAAGTTATCAAACGAAGAAGCAAAATACATTTATTTTCAATTAGACGAAGAAGTTCAGGCTGACGTATTAATGGAATTGGAAGAAGATGTGCGAGATCGCTTTCTAGCTTCTCTATCTTCAAAAGAAATAGCTGAACAACTTGAAAATTTAGATTCTGATGATGCTGCTGATATCCTTGGAGATCTTTCAGATGAACAAATACAGGAAGTCATTTCTCAAATGGAAGATGATGAAGCGGCTGAAGATATTGTTGATTTATTAAACTACGACGAAGACACTGCTGGTGGATTAATGCAAAAAGAATTCATTCAAGCAAAACTGGATTGGCCTGTAAATCGTTGTTTGGTTGAATTGCGCAGACAAGCAGAAGATGTTGAAAAAGTATATACAATTTATGTTGTTGACGATTTCAACAAATTAGTTGGTGTTTTGTCTTTAAAACGCCTATTATTTGCAAGTCCGAAAACAAAAATAATAGATCTTTATTCTGACAAAAACATAATTTCGGTAAAAACAAGTGATGACAACGAAGATGTTGCTAAAGTCATGGAGAAATATGATTTAGTTTCTGTTCCTGTTGTTGATTTACAAAATAAACTTGTTGGTAGAATTACACTCGATGACGTTGTTGATGTCATCAAGGAAGAAGCAGATAAAGATTTTCAATTGGCATCTGGTATCTCCGAAAGGATTGAATCTAACTTTAGTGTTTGGAGAATGACCCGTGCTCGTATTCCTTGGCTTTTAATCGCAATGTTGGGAGGAACGCTTGGTGCTCAGTTAATTTCTAGTTTTGAAATTGGTATATCAAAAGTTCCAGCGTTAGCATTTTTCATTCCTTTAATTACCGCAATGGGAGGAAATGTTGGAGTACAATCTTCTGCCATTGTTGTACAATCTCTTGCTAAAGGAAATGACCAATTTGGTAGTATTTTGTCTAAAATCTCTAAAGAAGCATTAGTTGGGTTAGTTAATGGGTTGATTTTAGCCAGTTTGATTTATGGTATTGCTACGTTATTTGAAAATTCTACTTTAGGAATTGTTGTTAGCATTTCTTTATTTGTTGTGATCATCTTTGCAGCAATCTTTGGAACATTAATTCCGTTAGTATTAAACCGATACAAAATCGATCCTGCTCTTGCAACCGGACCATTTGTTACAACATTGAATGATATTGTTGGTTTATTTATCTACTTCTCAGTAGGAATGCTTTTATATCACATATAGAAAATTTCACCTTTCAATTGATTGATTTTCTATTATTTTATCAGCCAAAACATCGCTTAATTTAAAATAACTCTCTTGCGTCCAACCGCCAATATGTGGGGTAAATAAAACAGCATCGGATTTCAATAAATAGGTAAATTCCTCAGGTAACTCTTGCTCGAAAAAGGATTCAAAGCTTGTTCTTTCGTATTCTAACACATCTAAGCCAACGCCCTTTACTTTTCCTGATTTTAATGCTTTAACTAAGGCTAATGTTTCAACAATTTTTCCTCTTGAAAGGTTCAATAAAAAGATGGACTTTTCAATTTTGTTAAAAAACTGATCGTTTGCCATGTATATTGTTTCTTGATTTTGTGGAATATGAAAACTAATCACATCAGCATTTTTCAATAGTGCATTTAATGTACATTCCATTACAAAATGATCTCCAAAATTCTTTTTGTATTTGTCGTAAGCCATTAATTTCACATCAAAACCTTGAAGTTTTTTCGCAAATGCTTTTCCATTGTTTCCGAAACCAATAATTCCAACTGTTTTTCCATCCAACTCAATTCCTCTATTTCCTTCACGATCCCATTTCCCTGCTCTTACTTCTCGATCTGCGGAATGCATCTTTCTCATTAAACTCAACAACATTCCTAATGCATGCTCACCAACTGCATTTCTATTTCCTTCTGGAGCGTTATGAATAGTGATTTTTTTACGTTTACAATAATGAACATCGATGTTTTCTAGTCCAGCGCCAGATCTTGCTATGAATTGTAAGTTTGGAGCAAATTGCAGAAATTCTTCGTTCATAGTAAACCGAGAACGTATGACAATTCCAACTGCATCACGAATTTCTTCAAGACATTTATCTTTAGACATATCAGTCGCATTGACACACAAATATCCTTCAGCAGTAAGTCGTGTTGCTAAAATTTCGTGAACTGTGTCTAAAAAAATTACTTTCATTTTTTTGGGGTTAATTCCAACTTGTCCCTTCTTTTGAATCTTTGATGACGATTCCAGCATTAGCCAAACCATCACGAATTTTGTCTGAGGTTGTCCAATCTTTATTATCACGTGCTTGTTGTCTCAAATCTATCACTAAATCCATCACTGGAGCAAGCTTAGAATCGGAATTTGCAATACCTGTTTCAATTCCCAAAACATCTTGAATGAAAATTTTCATTTCATCAGAAAGCAAAAGAGCGTCTTCTTTAGAAATAGTATCCTTTCCATCATTGATTAGATTGATTCGTTTAGCAGCTTCAAAAAGATTTGCAATTAATATTGGAGCATTAAAATCATCGTCCATTGCAGTATAAAAACTAGCAACTAATTCTTTGACATCAAATGAAGAATTTGCAGAAAGTATTACATTATCAATCAATTGCAATGCATCGGATAAACGAGAAAACCCTTTTTCCGCAGCATTCAAAGCATCTTGAGTAAAATCTAAATTACTACGATAATGTGCTTGCATCATGAAAAAACGAATCACATTTGGGCTATAAGGTTTATCGAATAGTTCGGTTGAACCTTCTACAATTTCTTTTGGCAAGAAAAAGTTACCTAACGATTTACTCATTTTTTGACCGTTCACGTTCAACATGTTTGCATGCATCCAATATTTTGCGGGAGCACAACCCAATGAACCACAATTTTGAGCAATTTCGTCCTCGTGGTGTGGGAATTTCAAATCCATTCCACCACCATGTATATCAAAATGATTTCCTAAATATTTTGTGCTCATTGCAGTACATTCAATGTGCCAACCAGGGTTTCCATTTCCCCAAGGTGATCTCCAGATTTGCATATCTTCAGGATTGGCTTTCTTCCAAAGAGCAAAATCAGCAAAAAAACGTTTTTCATCTTGCGCATTCAAGGTTCTTGTTTCTTCAGCAAGTTCATCCACTTTACGACCACTCAAAATACCATATTCATATTTTTCGCCATATTTTTTGACATCAAAATATACTGAGCCATTTACAACGTAAGCAAATCCATTTTCAATGATTTTCTCAATATGCTCAATTTGCTCTTGAATATGTCCTGTTGCTGTAGGTTCAATACTTGGTGGCAACAAGTTGTAAATTCGCTGCAATTCCTGGAATTTAACGTTGTATTTATAAACGATTTCTAATGATTGCATTTGTTCTGATTTTGCAGCTTTACCAATACTATCAACCTCATCACCAGCACTGTTTGTTATGTGTCCAGCATCAGTAATGTTTCTCACATATTTAACATTGTAATCCAATCTCAATAAGTACCGATATATCATGTCAAAATTGATGAAAGTTCTCATGTTGCCCATGTGAGGCTCACTATACAAAGTTGGTCCACATACATACATTCCGACAAAATTTGAATGGACTGGCTCAAATATTTCTTTTTGACCTGATAGACTGTTGTATATTTTTAAATTTCCTTGATGTGAGCTCATTTTGATATCAATTTTGATAAACAAATGTAATTGAAATCAATTAAGATGACGATTCATTTTAATGATTAAATTCATTTTTTCAATTCCATCAGTAATATTTTTCGTTGCAAATGCTGATTTTTTTTCTTTAATAGAGTTTTCTTGTGCTTTTTAGTTGTAATTGACTTGAGTTTTATGAATAATGATGCGCATTTATCGAATATTTTTAAATTTGACAAAAAATTTGAATCATGAATCTAAGTCTAATAAATAAAACAGCGCTTGTTTGCGGAAGTACTCAAGGAATAGGAAAATCCACTGCTATTGAACTGGCGAGTTTAGGAGCAAATATTATTCTTTTATCTCGAAATGAGGAGAAATTGAAAGCTACATTGAACGATTTAGATTCATCAAAAGGGCAAAAACATGCTTATTTAGTTGCGGATTTTTCAAATCCAAGTGATTTAAAATCAACTATTCAAAAATATATTCAGGAAGGAAATAAAATACACATTCTAATAAATAACTCTGGTGGACCAAAAGGTGGAGCAATAAAAGATGCAGCTCCTGAGGAATTTATTTTAGCGTTTAATCAACATTTGATCTGTAATCATATTCTTGTTCAAGCAACATATCCTGTGATGAAAGAAGAAGGTTATGGTAGAATTATAAATGTGATCTCCACTTCTGTGAAGCAACCTTTACCAAATCTTGGGGTTTCAAATACCATTCGTGGAGCAGTTGCAAATTGGAGTAAAACACTTGCAAATGAATTAGGTGGATTTGGAATTACAGTTAATAATGTTTTACCTGGCGCAACTAATACTGCTCGTTTACAAAGCATTGCACAGATAAAAGCTGATCAATTTAACGAAACTGTTGAAGACGTCTTTATTGAAATGGCTTCTGAAACACCTATGAAAAGAATTGCTCAACCTGAGGAAATCGCTGCGGCAATTGCATTTTTAGCTTCACCTGCTGCAGCTTATATTAATGGAATTAATGTTCCTGTTGATGGTGGAAGGACAAAATCTCTCTAAAAAAGAACTTAGACCGCTGCGTTTTTAGAACATAGAGTATAGACTGATTTTTCGAAATAAATTATCACTATGTTTTCCAAAAAGGATTTGTTTAGAATTGAAATTATTTCAGTGATTGCGTAACTTGCTAAAATCAGCGAATTATATTGACGTGTCCAACTAATTTTTCTTCTCTACCAGATCTAGTAACATAACTTATTTTCCAAGAGTAAGTACCATCTTGAATCACGAATCCTTTAAAGGTTCCATCCCAAGTGAAATCCATTTCGTCTGATGTGAATATAAGCTCGCCCCAACGATTAAAAATACGCACTTGTAAAGATTGAACACCTACTGTACTCGCACGAAACAAATTATTAAACCTTAATCCATCTGGTGTAAACGTATTTGGAACATATACATAATAAGCTTCTTCTATTGAAATTGGCTTTGAAATTGTATCCGTACAACCCTTTTCATCCATAGCAATAAGGGTAATCAAATAACTTCCTGGATCATCATATGTATTATTTGGATGAACTACAGTTGATGTATTTCCATCACCAAAAAACCATTCGTAGGTATCTCCATTGACTGTTGTGTTTTGAAATGTGATTGGTAAATCATCAAAAAGTGTGTAACTAGAAATCTCAAAATTAGCTGTTGGGTGTATCACTGAAACTTTCGAAAATCCAGTTACAGTAAATGTTTGGCATTCATCAGAAACGATAACTTGATAGGTAGTTGATTCTGAAGGAGTAACCCAAATTGAAGCTGTATTTTCACCTGTTTGTGGCCATAAATAATAATATTGACCATAACCTCCAGTTGCGGAAACACTTATTTGAACACTATCCCCTGGACAAATTTCTACATTTGGAGTTAAATTAATTAGTAACGGCGGGCTCGTTATTGTATAAAGTACACTCGCCGTTTGTTGATTACCACATTGATCTGTAACAAAAACTGTATAGGTTGATGTGGTTGAAGGAGTAACACTTTGTGTAGACAAATTCCCTAATTGTTGTCCTTGACTTGAAGACCAACTGTAGGTGTAACCTCCGGCACCACCAGCAACGACTGCAGATAATTGTGCTGTAATGTATGGACAAATTTCGGTTATATCCGGTGTTTCAGTTATAATCATTTGAGCATAAACCGGCACAGTTACTGTACCTGAACCAGTGGCAGTTTCGTTCAAACAATTGTCAGTAACAGAAACAGTATATGTTTGATTTGTTAATGGTGAAACAGAAATATTTGGAGCAGTTTCGCCAGTATTCCACAAATAAGTATAAGGCGGCACACCCCCGCTTGAAACAGCCGTTAAAGTCACATTATCGCCAGGACATAAAACACTGGCGTTCGCGACCGCTACAGCTACTGGTTGAACATCAGAAATTCCTAAATTAATTACTATCGGAGTTACATTTCCACATGGATCGGAAATAGGAAAATTAAGAGTAATAGTTTCTTGCCCTTCGACTAATAAATCGGCCAAAGCATTCAACGTAAAAGTAACTGTAGTTTGACCTGCTGGAAAAGTAATTGAATTTGGAATATTCGTGTAATCCACTCCTTCAGTTGCTGTTCCTGTAACATTAATAGGAATTGTCATTGGTGATGCTAAATCATTAGCTCCACGAGTTAAAGTAACCGTAGCAGAAACACATCCTTCTGCCATTAAATTTGGATCTGTAAAAGCTTGCTGTGATAACACATAAGTAATGTCAACTGGGGTTTTTGATGAAAGACTGTTTGCTTCTAAAAATATTCCTGAATCAAAAATCCCATCTCCAACGTCAGCCACTGCAATAATTAAATGGTACGTTTGGCCACATTGCACTCTAGAAACTGCTTCCAAAACATCTGTAAAACCATCGTATTGGATATAGAATGTAGAACCATTTTGAGGTGCAGAATTTCCGTCACCATTTGCATTATAAAATGAGTTATTAGTTACCGGATTTACATTATTAATTGAAACAATTGATCCATTTGGTAGTTTTGCAATATTTTGATTACCTGCAATTCCAGGTCCTGAAATAAAAAATCCAAAAACATCATTATAACTTGCATTGTTTGGTGGTGCAAACTCAGGATATTCTTCAGAACCAAAAACATACTTAAAGCGAACAGTATCAGAGTATGGAACAAAATCAAATTCTAAAACAGCAGCATTAAATGTTTGTGTTCCTCCAATAATTCCAGATAACAAACCTGATCCTCCAACTCCATTATCAACACCAGAATTTGTTTGATTGTTTGGACCTTGCGGTCCTGCTCCCGTGTTACTAACAGTTCCTGTGGTAAGCACGATGCCATTTGTAATGCCAAGGTTTGTCCCAGCTGCAGTAAATTCACCAATTGCACCTGGACTTCCATTGTAAATTATATTCGAAACAGTAACCCCAGAACCCAACAAAACATTTTGCACTAACGAACTTGGTGAAGCGCCGGGTATTGTAACTAGTTGTCCAAATGAATATAGAAAACTGAAACTAAATAAGGTCGATATGTAAAAAATTTTTCTCAATATTTAAATAGACGTATAAAACCTTGATACGTTGTCGGAACTTCCAAAATTCGCACCAATATTTTATAAGATACAATAAATAAACGAATAATCAAGCAGTTTTGTTGCAGAAGATGATAAAAATTGACAGTTTTGTTTCATATGTTTCGCTTAAAGTCCATTTTATTTAAACTTCGTCAATCGAATAAATATGCTATTTCGAATCCGATTAATTTCGAAGAGAAGTGGAGTTTTAATGCTACAGGAATTCAACTAATTTCCCTGATTTTATTAGTGTGCCTCATTATTGGCATATTGTTTACATTTCTTGTTTTAAAAGGCCCTTTCTCATCCTATTTCACCAAAAATGACATATCACTTGACAGGAATAATCTCGAAATTCAACATCGAAAAATTATTTCATTAAATAAGCGAATAGATGAGCAAGAGGCTTATATATTGTCAATTAGAAAAATTATTTCAGGTGACATTGTAACAGATTCATTAGATCAAAATATAACTGAACCACAATCTATAAATACTTCAAAAATTCAAACAGATCGTTCTGAAAATGAAGTTTATTTGTCGGATAAGGTAAAAGATGACTTACGCACAAATTCAAAAAGAAGGAAGAAATCATCTATTCAGTTTTTTATAGAGCCCGTAAAGGGAGTAATTAGTCAAGATTTTAATCTTAATAATCATCCAGGGATTGATATTGTAACCTCAAAAGATAAAACAGTATTAGCTTGCTTATCAGGCACCGTTATTTATTCAGGATTTACTCAAAAAGATGGTTTTGTATTAATTTTGGATCATGGAAATGGCTATATATCAGTATATAAACATACAAAAACTCTATTAAAAAAAATAGGGGCAAAAGTACAAATGAGCGACCCAATTGCCATTGTAGGAAATTCAGGTGAAAACACGACTGGTCCACATTTACATTTTGAATTATGGTATAATCAAAGTGCCGTCAACCCCAAAGATTACATGAATTTTAAATAGAATAATTCTTATTCTGACATTCCTTGCAACGAGCAAAGATTAAAATACATTCCTTTAAGAGCTAATAATTCGGAATGAGTTCCGCGTTCTTTTATCTCCCCTTTTGATAAAACTATTATTTCATCAACATTACGAATTGTACTTAATCTGTGGGCAATAACTATAGATGTTCTATCTTTCATTAAATGATCTAAAGCATCTTGGACCAATTTTTCTGATTCCGTATCCAATGCGGATGTTGCCTCATCTAAAATCAAAATATTCGGATTTTTTAAAATTGCCCTTGCGATACTAATACGTTGTTTTTGTCCTCCCGAAAGCTTGTTGCCACGTTCACCAATATTCGTGTCATATCCATTTTCTAAATTCATTATGAATTCATGAGCATTTGCGATTTTGGCCGCTTCTTGAATCTCTTCAATTGTTGAGTCAAGCATTCCGAAGGCAATGTTTTCTCGTACTGAAGTATTGAATAATATGGATTCCTGAGAGACAATCCCAATATGGTTTCTTAAGTCTTTTATTGAACAATTAATAATTGGGATATTATCGAAAAAAATGGTGCCTTCCGATACATCATAAAAGCGAGGTAATAAATCTCCTAAAGTTGATTTTCCACTTCCAGATTCACCGACCAAAGCAATAGATTTTCCTTTGGCTATAGTAAGATTGATGTTTTTCAAGACATATTCTTCTTTGTACTTAAAAGAAACATTTTCATAGCGAATACCAACATTTAATTCTGGTAAAGCAATCGGATTAGGATTTTCATATATTTTTTCATCAGCATCCAAGATATCATTTATCCGATCTTGCGATGCCTTTGACTTATTCAAATTAGCTAAAGATGTTGAAACCCCTTGAATTGGCCTTAAGAGTTGAGAAAAAACAATTATAAATGTAATAAATATGTCTCCTGTTAAATGCTGCGAGTTGTTCACATCAAGGATCATTGAGCCTCCAAACCAAACTAAACTTAACATTACACCTGCACCTAAAGTTTCATTTAACACTGGTGACAAGTCTCTTTTCCTAAAAGCTTTAGTGATTAACTGTTGGTGATTCAGATTAACTTGCTTAAATGAATTGAGCACTTGAGGAATTGCATTGAAGGCTTTAATAATTCTGATTCCTCCTAACCCTTCTTCCATTGAAGAAAATAAAAGCCCCATTTGTTCTTGTCCTTTTTTGGCAGTTCGTTTTAAACTTTTCCCAATTCGTGAAATAACAAAAGCAGTTATGGGAAGTAAAATGAATGAAATCAGAGTGAGTTGTGGGCTTAAATAAATAAGTGCTCCAACATTGATGATAATAGCAATTGGTTCTCTAAAAAACAACTCAAGCATACTAATAACAGCAACTTCTATTTCGCCAACATCACTATTCATTCTTGCCATCAAATCTCCTTTTCTCTCATTATTATAAAATGACAAAGGCAAATTCAATGATTTTTCAAATAATTTATTGCGAACATCACGAACAACAGCCATTCTTAATTCTGACTGATGCCAAATAGCACCGTAACGAAAAATATTTTTAAGCAAAAAAGCAACGAAAACAGAGATACACACAAATAAAAGGGCGTATTTCGGATCTTCATTCACCATTTTTTGCATGAAAAAATTATAATACTCTTTTATGTACCCTCCCAAATCAAATAATTCACCATTCCAAATCGGCGCCTTTAGATTTAAAACTTTCACTACCGGCTTAAAAATTAATTGAAGAACAGGAATAAAAAGAACGAGGGACAATAAATTAAATAGTACAAACAAAAGGTTGCACAATATCACCAGAATTGAGCGTCCCTTATAGGAAAACGTGTACCGATAAATTTCAATAATTCCTTTCATGTGAAGCAAAGATAAGTTTTTGTTTCCCTAACTTTTCATTCAGGCAGTAACAATTGTTACTTTTGTACCATGAGTAGTATCAGACAAAATAAAATTGAAGGGGTAATTCAAGAGGAATTATCAATGTTTTTTCAACGGAATGCCCGTGAAATATGTTTAGGTGCAATGGTTACTGTAACCATCGTTCGTGTAACTTCTGATTTATCTTTGGCTAGATGCTACATCAGTATTTTTGCGGGTCCTGATAAAAAAGAGGTGTTAGAAAACATCAAGATAAATACTGGTAAGATTAGAGGAGATGTTGGGAAACGATTAAAAAACATGCGCAAAATTCCAGAATTATTATTCTTTATTGATGACTCACTCGATTATGCCATGACGATTGACGAATTGTTAAAGAAGAAATAATTAATCTTTCTCATTTTATAGCGCGACGTTATCTTTCATCAAAACGAAAGAAAAATGTGATTAATCTAATCACAAGAATATCCGTTGTTGGTATTTCTGTCATTACGGCCTCATTAATTGTGCTATTATCCGCTTTCAACGGAATAGAGTCGATGATTGAAAAATTATACTCTGATTTTGATACAGATATTACAATTAGATCGACAATTGGAAAAACTTTTCCAGAAGATATGATTGATTATAAGACACTTCAAAAAACGATGGGTGTAGAAAATTACACCAAAGCGATCGAAGAAATTGTAGTTATTAAGCATGAGAAAAAGTTTATAAATGCATCCTTAGTTGGTGTAGATAGTTCATTTTTGAAAATTACACGAATGAAAGACCATATGGTCGATGGGAAGCCAATTCTAGAAAAAAAAGACCATGAGTTTGGTTTAATTGGTGCAACACTATTAGATAATTTAGGAGGATATATCCCAGAAAACATAGGGTATGAACAAGTGATTATTTATGTCCCAAAACGCGATTCTAAAGTACGAATTGGCTCAAATCCTTTCAATACTCAGCTTATCGATATTTCTGGGAGAATTAACTTTAACCGTGAAGTAAACGCAGATAAACTTGTAATTCCAATACAATTAGCAAAAGATATTCTTAATTATCAAAAAGATATAACAGCACTTTATATTGATGTAGATCCATCATTTAAAAATGAAGATGTGAAAGCAAGTCTTTCCGAACTGTTTGGTTCCAATTTTAGTGTTAAAACCAATTATGAAAAAAACGAACTTATTTATAAAACAAGTAAATCAGAGAAAATAATTGTTTTAATAATATTGCTCTTTATTTTTATTCTGGCGGCGTTTAATTTAATTGCCTCATTAACAATGTTATTTGTTGAGAAAAAAGAAAACATTCAGACCATGATTAGTTTTGGAGCAAACAAAAAAACCATTTTCAACATTTTCTTTTTTGAAGGACTGTTAATTTCTGGGAAAGGGATACTTATAGGACTTTTGTTAGGTTATGGCATTTGTTTACTGCAAATAAAAAGTGCTATACTTACAATGCCCAACTCGGGAGGTGAAGCTTTCCCTATAAACATCTCTATTTCTGATGGAATTCTGATTACATTCTTAGTAGTAGTGCTAAGTTTCTTGTTTTCTTATTTTCCTGTAAGATTTCTAATTAAAAAGAATCTAAGTCATCTAAATTTCTAATGACCTGAGTTCAATTTATTTTACCTAGAAACATTAAAAAATGTCTCAATTGTATATTGTCACTTAAAATAATTGGTGTAACTTTGCGCCCAAATTCAAATCAGTGGGATTACCACTATTTAGTATTCAACACTTAAAAAAGACGCTTAAATGTCGGGAATTAAAGGAAATGTTTCACAGGTAATTGGTCCTGTTGTTGACGTAAACTTCGAAAAAGGAGTAGCTCTTCCAAATATATATGATGCTTTGGAAGTAAGAAAACCAGATGGTACTAGAGTTGTATTGGAGGTTCAATCTCACGTTGGAGATAATTCAGTCCGAACAATTTCAATGGACTCAACGGATGGATTCCGTAGAGGAATGGAAGTTACTTCAACTGGAAGTGCAATAAAAATGCCTATTGGTGATCAAATCAAAGGACGATTATTCAATGTAGTTGGTGAAGCAATTGATGGTATCAACGTTGTTGATAATTCAAATGGATTACCAATTCACCGTGAAGCTCCAAAATTTGACCAATTGTCAACTTCAACTGAAGTTTTATTCACAGGAATTAAAGTAATTGACTTAATTGAGCCTTATTCTAAAGGGGGTAAAATTGGTTTGTTCGGTGGAGCTGGAGTAGGTAAAACTGTATTGATTCAAGAATTAATTAATAATATCGCTAAAGGTCATGGTGGACTTTCTGTTTTTGCAGGAGTTGGTGAACGTACGCGTGAAGGGAATGACTTACTTCGTGAAATGTTAGAATCTGGCATTATCAAATATGGCGATGCATTTATGCATTCTATGGAAGAAGGTGGTTGGGACCTTGATAAAATTGATTTGGAAGAAATGAAAGAATCGAAAGCTACTTTCGTTTTCGGACAAATGAATGAGCCTCCTGGTGCTCGTGCTCGTGTTGCTCTTTCTGGATTAACAATGGCAGAATATTACCGTGATGGAGAAGGTGATGGAGAAGGTAAGGATATTCTTTTCTTCGTTGATAACATCTTCCGTTTTACACAAGCAGGTTCTGAAGTATCAGCTCTTCTTGGTCGTATGCCTTCTGCTGTAGGATACCAGCCAACTTTAGCTTCTGAAATGGGTGCAATGCAAGAACGTATTACATCAACAAAAAATGGTTCTATTACATCTGTACAAGCGGTATACGTTCCTGCAGATGACCTTACTGACCCTGCACCAGCAAATACATTTGCTCACTTAGATGCTACAACAGTATTGTCTCGTAAAATTGCGGAATTAGGAATCTATCCTGCAGTTGATCCATTGGATTCAACTTCTCGTATTTTAACAAGAGAGATTGTTGGTGAAGAACATTATGATTGTGCTTCTCGTGTTAAGATTACATTACAACGCTATAAAGAATTACAAGATATTATTGCTATTCTTGGAATGGATGAATTATCTGAAGAAGATAAAATGATAGTACATAGAGCTCGTAGAGTTCAACGTTTCTTATCACAACCATTCCATGTTGCTGAGCAATTTACTGGAATTCCAGGTGTTTTAGTTGATATCCTAGATACTATCAAAGCATTTAATGCAATTCTTGATGGTGAATATGACAAATATCCTGAAGCTGCATTTAACTTGAAAGGTGGAATTGAAGATGTTGTTGCAGCTGGAGAAAAAATGCTTGCTGAAGCAAACGCATAATTAACGAATTGAACAATAAACTTCAATACTAAATCGAAAAATATGCAGTTGGAAATTATAACACCTGAATCAAAAATATTTAATGGAAACGTTGACGCAGTTCTTCTTCCTGGTTTAGATGGATTATTTCAGGTTTTAAATGGGCATGCACCTATTATTTCAGGGTTAGCAAAAGGAGAAGTAAAAATTGACTTATCTGAACCGTTTGAAAGAAACGAAGCTACAAGTAACCTTATTCTTGCTGACGAATCAAATTCGAAAGTAATTCGAGTTGTCATTAAGGGAGGTGTTGTTGAACTTTTAAATAATAAAATAATTGTTCTTGCCGAATAAAATAAATTAACCTTATAGAGCAGAGGGATTTGGTTTACCATTTCCCTCTTTTTTGTTAAGGTATGTTAAGCATTAATGGAGAACGGTGAAATATACGATTGATTGTTTATTTTCGTTCTAAATTCTAAATTTGTGAATGGATTATTTATCTAAAATAGATCTTACTAAAACGCCAAAACACGTTGCAATCATAATGGATGGCAATGGACGATGGGCACAAAAACAAGGGCATTTAAGGTTATATGGTCATAATTTCGGAGTGGAATCTATACGAGAAACTTTAAAAGCTGCTAAAGAATTAAAAATCCAATACCTTACACTTTACGCCTTTTCAACTGAAAATTGGAATCGTCCAAAAGAAGAAGTTGATGGATTAATGGATTTACTGGTAAAATCATTGGCTAATGAAATTAAAGAATTATCTGATACTGGAGTTCGTTTAATGACAATTGGAGATATTAAGGGTTTACCAAAAGCTTGTCAAGACGAACTGCAAGAATCAATAGAATTGACCAAAAACAATAAAGACATCAACTTAGTCCTCGCTTTGAATTATAGTGCTCGATGGGAAATTATCGATGCAGTTAAAAAAATATCAACTGACGTGCTCTCTTCTGATTTGACAATTGACGAAATCAATTCTGAGGTTATTGGAAAAAATTTAAGCACAAAAGATATTCCTGATCCCGAATTATTGATTCGAACGAGTGGAGAACATCGCATCAGTAATTTTCTTTTATGGCAAATTGCTTATACTGAATTTCATTTCACAGAAGTGCTTTGGCCAGATTTTAAACGGGATGATTTATACAAAGCTGTTTTAGATTTTCAATCAAGAGAACGGCGCTTTGGGATGGTATCCGAACAAATAACTTAACAATATGAAATTGAAAATATTCTTCCTTCTATTTTGTTCATTCTCATTATTAACAGTTTTTGGACAAATAGATACTATTTCAGGTCCATTATCAATTGGTGGGCTAGATATTGATTTTAAAAAACCAAAAGAATATGAGGTTGGTCCAATTAAAGTTGAAGGAGCTGACAATTTTGACCATCAAGCTATAAAATTGATTGCAGGGTTAAAACAAGGTCAAACAATTTATATTCCAGGAGAAAAAATATCAAAAGCAATTAAGAATCTATGGGCGGAAGGATTATTCTCTGACGTTGAGATATTAGCAGACAAGGAAGTTGCTGGTGTAATTTATCTAACTATTCGAGTTGTCCCTCGTCCAAAATTATCTCGTTTCAAATTTAAGGGAATCAACAAAAGAGAAGCTGATAAAGTGAGAGAAGCGATTGCTTTGTATTCTGGAAAAACAATAACCGAAAATTTAATTTACCAAACAGAAAGTAAAATCAAAGGTTACTTCAGAGAAAAAGGATATTATTCTGTTGGTGTTAAGATAAATCGTGTTACAGATACACTAATGAATAATTCAGAAGTATTTCTAATTGATGTCGATAAAGGAAAAAAAATCGGAATTAAAGAATTAAACATTGAAGGAACCACAAGTATTCCAAAATGGAAACTTACTATGGCGATGAAAGATACGAAAGAAAAAAAACTTTGGAGATTTTTCAAACGTTCTAAATTCACAGAAAGCTCTTACGAAAAAGATAAACTCGCGATGTTAAATAAATTCAATACAGTGGGTTTAAGAGATGCGTATGTAAAATATGATACTGTTTATCAACAAGATGACAAGAACTTAATAATAAATATTACTGTTGATGAAGGCAGTAAGTATTATTTTGGGGATATTGAATGGATTGGTAATACAAAGTTTCGATCTTCCTATTTAGATACAATACTTGGAATCAAATTCGGAGATGTTTACAACAAACAACTGCTAGACGAACGATTAAATATGAGTCAAGATGGGCGAGATATATCATCACTATATATGGACAGGGGTTACTTATTCTTTCAAATTATTCCTGTTGAAACAAACGTAAATGGCAATTACATTAATTATCAAATGAGGATAATTGAAGGAAAAGAAGCTCGTGTGAAACGAATTATCATTACTGGTAATACGAAAACAAATGAATATGTAATTCGACGCGAAATACGCACTAAACCTGGTGACTTGTTTAGTAGAAATGATATTATACGTACACAGCGAGAACTTGCACAACTAGGATTTTTCAATGAACAAGGTTTTCAAGTAAATCCAATGCCAAACCCAGCCGATGGAACAGTAGATATCGAATATGTAGTTGAAGAAAAATCATCAGATCAAATTGAATTATCTGGAGGATATGGTGGAGCTGGACCTACCGGAAATGGAAGAGTAATTGGTACTCTAGGCTTAACATTTAACAACTTTTCTACCAAAAACATCTTTAAAAAAGGATCTTGGTCCCCTTTACCTGGTGGTGATGGACAAAAACTTTCAATTAGAGCACAAACTAATGGACAATACTACCAAGGTTATAATTTTTCATTTACTGAACCATGGTTAGGCGGAAAAAAACCAAATTCATTGTCTTATTGGGTAAATCATACTGCATTAGGAAACGGTTACCTTCCATCTAATGATTTATATTCTGGTATTTCAATTACTGGAATGGGTCTGGGATTAGGTAGACGTAAGAAATGGCCAGATGATTATTTTACCGCTTATTATGAGTTGAGCTATCAATATTATGATGTACGAGATGATGCACGATTTCCAATTTTTCAAAATGGATATGCAAATGATATAGCATTGAAGTATGTATTGCAAAGAAGTTCTGTAAGTGCACCAATTTATCCACAAAGTGGTTCAAATTTAATGTTCTCTGTTAAATCAACTTTACCTTATTCCTATTTTGACAATCAAACTGATTATACAAATTTACTTGCGCAAGAACGTTATA
>JBEAUV010000012.1:0-27869 GCA_041161265.1 Bacteroidota bacterium
CAATTGCTTCACCATCTTCAACAACAATTTACACAGTTACAGGAACAGATGCTTCTGGTTGTACTGGAACGGATAATGTAACTATTGTTATTGAATTGATATGTGGTGAAGTGTATGTGCCAACCGTATTCTCTCCGAATGGCTCAGGTCCTGGAGTGAACAATACACAATGTGTATACGGAACGTGTATTGCAGAACTAAGTTATGCTATCTATAACAGATGGGGAGAAAAGGTATTTGAAACTACTGATCCTTTAGTTTGTTGGGATGGTACGTACAAAGATAAGCCTATGAATTCTGGAGTTTTTGCCTACAAATTAATTGCAACATTAATTGATGGAACAACAGTTGAAGAGTCGGGGAATTTAACATTGATAAGATAATTTTATAAAAGAATTCTATGAAAAAGTTTATAAAAATACTGGCTGTCACAGTAGTTTTCCATTCAACGATTGATGCACAGGACATTCATTTTTCACAAATGGAGTATTCTCCTTTGACATTAAATCCGGCTTTGGCTGGTGCTAATTCTCCAATGCAAGGGACGATTAACTATAGAAGTCAATGGAACAGTGTTGCCATTCCTTATCAAACCATGGCTGCATCTTTTGATGCTCGGTTCAATGAAAAAAAGAGGAATAAAACGGGTATTATGGCTGGAGGAATTAATTTTTTCAACGATAAGGCTGGTGATTTAAAGGTTACAACAAACAATGTGAATTTAAATTTAGCGTATCATTTAATTCTTGACAGAACAAGTACATTAGGATTGGGTATTTACACTGGTTTTGGGCAGAGATCAATTGATCCAAATGGTGGCCGTTGGGCAAGTCAATACGATGGTATGACATATAATTCATCAGCATCAAGTGGAGAGACATTTAATTCAGCAAGTTTTAATTATTTAGATGCTGGAGCTGGAATGGTTTACACATACAAGAAAAACAATGGATACATGACTCAAAACAACCAACGCGCATTTAATGGTGGAGTTGCATTTTATCATGTGAATAATCCTGGTTTTTCATATGTAGATCAGGGGACTGAAAAATTATATATGCGATGGTCCATGTTTGTGAATGGAACAATTGGAATTGATAATACTCGTGGATCTGTGTTGCCAGGTATATATTTCCAAAGACAAAAATCTTCTATGGAAATTATGTTGGGTGCTTATTACCAATATAAGATTAAAGAAGGTTCAATGGCAACTGGGTTTACACGACCAATGACTTTTTCAATTGGTGTTTTTAACCGTTTCAAGGACGCTTTTATTGGAAAAGTAATGTTTGAGTGGGATCAATATTCGGCTGGTTTTGCTTATGATATTAATGTTTCCACACTTACAACTGTTTCAAGAGCCAAAGGAGGATTTGAATTTTTCCTAAGATTCAACATGGGCGATGGTGGAGGATTTAGGTCTCGAATCTAGAATGCATTTTTCAATCAACCATCCAATGAAATTGCTTTTGTAAAGCGGGTAATTTTTGCCAATTTATTGTTTTGGTTTTTAGTGTTGTTGTTACTCCATTTGTATTATAACAAATTATTAAGAGACTATCTTTCTTGGAATAAGTGTAATTCATTTTGATTTTATTCAACCCATAATCTGTTAGAATAAAAGAATTTTTAATTTGATTTATATCCAATTTATAATCCGTCATTTCATCTTGTTGATTTTGAAAAATGATGTAACCATCGCGGTGAATAAAGATTCTTTTCAATTGTGTTGAATAACAATCTAATTTCTTACCATTTTCAGTAAATTCTTGAACTTCATAAGCGCCATGTAAAAATGGACGTTTTGCAAAATCATCATTGAAATTTCCTGAATTTAAATAGGGGAAAAGTGACTCCAAAATGAGAATGCATATCAAGATTGATTTCAGTATTATTTCCGTTGATTTAGCGATAGAAAAATCCATCTGTTCAATAAAAATGCTTTCTTTTTTCAATACGAAAAGATTCCACATTGTTTTTAACGTTGGAATAAGTAAGTAAAGATTTAATATTATCAAAAAGCCGGAGAAGAGTTTAACTGAAATATCAAATGAAAGGTTAATTGCAAAGACATTAATCAATACTCCCAATGAAACCAATAATCCGATTTGCCTTGTTCGTTTGAAAAGAATTAAAATTGCAGGTATTATCTCCATAAAACCCATGAATAGATTATAAGAATAGGATGTTCCCATGGTTGACCAAAAGAGAATGTCTTTATCTAATTTACCGAAAGGTGTATAAAGAATATTGGGTTCTGGTAGATAAAATTGCGCTTTAAAAACTTTGTCAAATCCATATTTTAAAAGAATTATAGCTAGGTAATATGTAGCAATAATTGTGATGACTGATTTGAATTTTTCAAGATGAATTATTTTGACAAATCTCAAAAGAAAAGGAGTGATTACAATTGAAAGAATTATTGCGAACGAAACTAAAAAGTACAAACCTTTAGAATCTGATGAAAAATCAAATAGAATCATTTCAGTGTTTGTTACAATGGCAATATGTTTTATTAAGGACCCAAAAACAAACGATGTGATTTCACTATGAAATGGAAATATATTCCAGGTCACAGGGATAAATATCAATGTTAATCCAATAAAAACAGAAAGAAAAATGTTCAAATACGCTTTCATCTAAATAATGAAATCAAAAAGGTGTTTTGAAAAATTTTGTAAGAATGGCAAATATAACCATCATGAAAAGAGAGGGTTTTTTATACTCTTTTGTATTACTACTTTTTTCAGATGTATTTGTGTTTTCTTCTACAATTGGTTGATTTTTCACTTCTATTGTTGCATATTTCCCATCAAAACCTATGAAAACAATACTGTCTACTGAGTTGTTGAAGTAGTAGTTGTTTTTAAGTGTTGATTTTATTTGTGCAACGGAGTTTTTTGAATTGAAAACATCGTGATAATATACAGTATCTGCTCCCGCGCTCCATAATTCCATCGAACCTCTAGTTCTACTATAATCTTCGCGGAAACAAGTTTCGCTCGTAATCATTACAGCAACGTGAGGAGAAAGTAATTTCACTGTATCTAAATTGGAATTGCGAACAAACCGTTCTGGAGCCATTCCGAAATTTGATTCTCCGATATTAAATAGACTTTTTTTGAGTGATACCGAGAAAGTACTTTTTGAACCACTATGACTCTTGTGCGAAATCATTTTTGTTTGACTAAAACAGTTGAAGTAAATAAAGCTAAATGCAACAATGATTAATTTTGAAGTTTTCATATTTTGAAGTTTGAAGACTGTTACATGACAACTTCAATTTGGTTCAAATAAGAAAAGGGCAATCATTAGACCACCCTTTTACTATACCTAACCTAAACCTTAACAATTATTATCTATTTGAGAGGCTAAAACATTAACTACTATGAATTCTCTCAAATGACTACATGACAAAGATACATTATTAAAACAGTTTATTTTGAGGGGCTAGCCCCTCAAAATAAACTGTTTTTAATAGAAGTTTGTTTTTATTGATTAGTTGAAATTTCAGGATTTTATTTTTTTAATTACAATTTCTGTTGTTCGAGTCCTCCTTGTTTCAAAGGATTTTATTATTTTTCCATTATGATATCATTGCGACCTCCAGTTACTAAATATAAATCTCTGAGTGAAATAGGAAAATTTAATATGGTCTGGAATGTCAGTCTTGCATTAATTGTAATTTTTTCACTTTTGTCTTTGATGCATATTTATTTTGGTGACAAAAGCGTAATCACATCTTTTTCTGCGTTGCTCCTAGCTACTTTTAATCTTATAGTTTTATTTAAATTAAGAAACTATAAAATTGTTGGAATTATCTCTGTTATAGCAGCTATGATCCTTTGCCAATCGGTCATTTTTATTATTAAAGATTCACATATTATTTCTGACACAATGTGGTGTCTGTTAGTATCTATTTTTTCTTATTTTTTATTTGGCAGCATTGCAGGTACAGCAGTTTTAATCTTTAATATAACTGGTTTAATAGGTTTTTTAATGTTCGGTTCTACTGAAGATGTCCATAATAAAACTATTACTAGTCCTGAGGAAGCATACAAAATGGTTATCAATGTTTATTATGTTGCATTGGCATTGGCATTTGTGATGTATAAAATGGTTGATAACAACCGTAAGATTAGTGAGAATTATGAAAAAGAGATCTTCCGAAATGAGGTGCTTTTAAAAGAAATTCATCATCGTGTAAAAAATAACTTACAAATTGTTTCTAGTTTATTGAGACTTCAATCGGCCGAATCTGAAAATCCATATGTGATGGAACACTTTAATGAAGCGGTGAGTAGGATAAGATCAATGTCCTTGATACACGAAAAGATGTATCAAAATGATGATCTTGCTTCTGTGGATATTCAGAATTATTTAATTTCGTTGACCCAAGATGTTTCAGATTCTTTTGGTTCAAAATGTATAATTGAAACGAAAGTACAATCTGATATTTCGAAAATGAATGTGAATGTTTTAGTGCCTTTGTCATTGATTTTTAATGAGTTAATAACTAACTCGATAAAACATGGTTTTTCAGGCCAAACAAAAGGAGAGATTTCAGTCAACATTGTACAAAACTCAAATAATGTCTCAATTGTTTATCACGATTCAGGGATTTGGAAAGAGGCTGTAGTTGATGAATCAACCTTCGGTGTTGACTTAATTGAGACACTTATAAATCAATTGGAAGGAAAATATACTTTGGACATTTCTAATGGTACTAAATATTCTATTGAAATAGATAACCTTCATTTTCAATAATTCTGTTGTGTAAATAGAAATCTTTTGTTCTATTGATTATGCGATCAGGAGACTCAAAAAAGTTTATCGATCAAGATTAACAGCTTTTAATATTTCTTTAGATAAGCTATTAACAAATTTAGGAGGATAATTCTCTTTTATTTTCAATACACCGGCTCTAATTGGTTGTAATTTTATCAAAAATCAAAAAATGAAATTAGACAAACCTTATTCCTTAAAAGAAATCGCTGCAATCATTGGTTGTGCCTTTGTTGGAGACCCAAATCATCAAGTATCGGGAATCAATGAAATACATGTGGTAACGAATGGTGATTTGGTTTTTGTCGATCATCCAAAATATTATGATAAAGCATTAAAAAGTGCCGCTACAACAATTCTAATTGATAAGGAGGTTGATTGTCCTGAAGGAAAAGGATTAATTATTTCAAAAGCGCCTTTTGATGATTATAATAAATTAACGAAACATTTTTCTCCCTACAAACCACAAACTACATCAATAGGTGATGATTGTGAAATTGATCCAAGTGCCATTATATACCCGAATGTTTTCATCGGCCATCGTGTGAAAATTGGTAAAAATGTTACACTTCATCCAGGCGCATGTATTTTGGATAATTGCACATTAGATGAAAATGTAATAGTCGGTCCAAATTCCGTCATCGGTCATTATGCTTTCTATTACAAAAAGAAACCTGAAGGATATAATAGGATGCATTCTTGTGGCGGTGTTCACCTGCATAAAAACGTTGAAATAGGAGCGCTTTGTACAATTGATGCTGGGGTATCTGGAATCACAACTATTGGAGAAGGAACAAAGATTGATAACCAAGTTCAAATTGGACATGATACTGTTGTTGGTAAACATTGTTTAATGGCAGCTAATGTTGGTGTTGCTGGATGCGTGAGAATTGAAGATAGAGTTACACTTTGGGGACAAGTAGGTTGTGCAAGTGATGTTACTATAGGTGAAGGAGCTACTGTTTATGCTCAGTCAGGAATTGGTAAAGATTTAGAAGGTGGTAAAACATACTTTGGAAGTCCTTGTGGTGAGGCTAAAGAGAAATTCAGAGAGATGGCTGCAGTTCGTCAATTGCCAAAAATTTTGGATAAATTATAATGATTAACAAGCTAGTAAAGGATTTAGAAAATCAGATTGAACTCAAAGATTTTAAATTAAATTCTTTGCTAGAAATTACGACTGCCATAAATGCAAATTTAGGCATGGATCAATTGATTCGTATTTATGAGTTTATTTTAAAAGAACAACTTGGATTTAAACGATTTGTTCTTTTTAATAGGCAAGATGAATGGAATTGCCTTCTTAAAATTGGAATAAAAGGAAAAGTCAAGGAAATTGATGTTCAACGTGATCTTTTTCGATTCAAGGAAATAACTGTTATTGAATCTTCTCACTCAAAATTATTGACAGAATTTGACTTAATTGTTCCGGTTTTCCACAAAGACAAACCACTTGCTTATTTACTTTTTTCGGATATCATAAAAGATCAAACCTCTCCATCTGAAAGTTTGGCAAATATGAGTTTTGTTCAAACATTAACTAATATTATTGTCGTTGCCATCGAAAATCAACGCATGGCTCGATTGAGTATTATTCAAGAACGCATCAAGAAGGAATTAGAAGTCGCTTCTGAAATGCAGAAATTGTTGTTTCCATCTGATTTGCCTTCTAATCGGAAAATGGATATTTCAGCAAAATATACTCCACGTCATGAAGTAGGAGGGGATTATTACGATTTTATTCCTTTAGGAGATGATGAATACATGATTTGCATTGCCGATGTTTCTGGAAAAGGAATTGGCGCTGCAATGTTAATGGCTAATTTTCAAGCAACAATAAGAACGTTGTTCAATTACCAGCGTTTTGAAATGGAATTCTTATTAGAAGAATTGAATAAAAAAGTGATGAGAAGTGCGAAAGGTGAAAAGTTTATTACCTTTTTCATTGCTCATTACAATGCTACTTCACGTGAATTAAAATATGTGAATGCAGGTCATAATCATCCTTTTATCACGAATGGAAAAAAGGTCGAAATGCTTTCCGAAGGGTGTATTGGTTTGGGAATGCTGGATGAATTGCCTTTTATTCATGTCGGTAAAAAAACACTTAAACCAAATACAACAATTGTGTTGTATACAGATGGGGTTGTAGAACTAGAAAATGAAAAAGAAGAATTTTTTGGAAGTGAAAAATTAGTCAAATTAGTTCACAGCTATTATCCGTTGAAAATGGAGGATATGAATAATCTCATATTCTCAAAATTAGATGAATGGCGTGGAGATTTGTCTTTGGTTGATGATACTGCGATTTTTAGTTGTCGGTTTTTTTAGTTACCGAATAATATACATCTTTCCAAACTCCTTTTTAAAATGTGTATCCGCACCTGTTTCCATGTGTTTGATATCTTCCCCGTTAATTTGAGCTTTTACGGTATATAAATAGACACCATTTGCCAAAGGATCCCCGTATTCATCTGTACCATCCCAAGCATACTCAGAAATATTTCGACCAATTTGAATCGTTCCAATTTGATCTTCTGTTATCTCACGTACTACTTTTCCTGAAACAGTCATTATTTGAATTATCATTTCATCAGGCACTTCACTTCCTGTTAAGGTGAAAACAAACCTCGTACTTGTACTGAATGGATTAGGATAATTCATCATGTATGAAATCATCGATTCATGTATTACTTCAAATGTAATACGGTATTCTAAATCTCCTGATAAGTTGCCACTTTCATCCGAACCTTGAACAAAAAGCGTGTATTTACCATTCTTGGAGAAAAGTGCAGGATACAAAATCTTGAACCTTTTTGATTGACTTTCAGCTGGTATCCATTGCATAACAGTATTGCCAGAAGCATCAATAAATGGAATCCTAGATTGTATTCCGTCAGGGTCTGTTATGTAAATTCCGAACAACGTAGTATCAGAAATATCGTCCATGATGAGGTATGGATTTTCATCTTTTAGAGAAATCAAAATTTGACTTTCAGGTGAAATGATATCTCCATTTAAAATATGTCTTCCGTCAAATGTAACGTCGAGAATTGGATTAATAACATCACTATTTACGAAAAATGGAACTTGAAGCAAGTTGTTAAAATGTTGTTGTTCTGGCTGATCTGTCACATAAATACTACCATTAACATAAGGATTTACTTCCATCCATAATGAATTGATTCCAGCAAGTCCTTGTGTAGAAAATGTTATCGTATCTCTGAATACTTCATTCACCAATAACGAATCTTGTCGTGCATATGTAATTGGATGCTTTACCTGATTGTTATCTTGCACCCAATAATTAATTAACAATGAATCCATTGGAATCGTATAAATATTTTTGACATCAACAGCAAATTGAACTGTTTGACCTTCATTTAAAGTATCCGTAGCAGGTAGCCACGTATAAGCAGTGCTTCCATCAATTGCTGCTTCCGGAAGTGGGGTGTAAAGGACATGCCAACGATCAATTTGAGCTGGTGTGAAATTTACAGTATCCTCATAATATGCTCCTAAATGTATGAAGGGATATAAGCTTGCATCAACAATTGAGTTTAAATTTAAAATGGAATCATTATGTGAAAAAACTTGTGTTGTTTCGAATTGGAATGCTCCAGTTATATCAAATGCACGAATGTATAAAACTGTTGAATCGTTATTTACAACTTCCAAGGAATCTTGTTTCCAATATGCTGTACCCCATTCAGCAGCTGGTCCAATTAATGTTGAATTTTCTTGACCTATATAATCCGAACCATTTAATTCTGCTTCCAACAGTAGATCTTCGCCAGCCATCTGAGCATATAGTTCAACAACCGTGTTTGGATCACCTTTTCTACAGAAAAAAGCAAAAGGTAGATTTGGTCGACCTGGAACAATACTATCTGACCCAAGGTTTTGGAATGTAGTATACAACGATGGTGCTAAAATATCCCATTGATCATACAAAGTTGTCATTGGCGAATAAACCAATATATAATGACTATCTGGAACGGCGGCCATCATGTTTTGGAAATTCGTCATTTGACTTGCATTATTTTGTCTAAAGATAAAATAGTTCTCCACCCTTGGTCTACAAGCACCATTATTATTAGCATTTCCAAAATTGTGCGTTGGATTAGAAGTTCCATAACTCGTCCCCCAAGGTTCCAAAGTTAAAGGATCGATAACCGCAACATAAAAAGATGGAGTATAAGTGCAAATACCATAATCTTCTTGATTGTCACAGATTGAATAATCGTTATAATAAATAGCTGGAATGGCAGATGAACTTTTAACATTGCACGTTAAGTTACAAGAATTTGGTCCAAATAATCTTTTTCTTGATGGCCTGTCATAAAGAATACCGTTAAAACCATTCTTCTTAAATTGGAAAAAATGATCTTGACCCCAACCTTCGCGTCCTGTGATATATTGAAAAGAACTTTCTTGCCAAACAGGAATTGGGTCAACTACAGAAACTCTCCAGAAATAAACAGTACTATCAGTACAAATCAATGTTGAAGGCATTCCATTGCTACTTAAAAACCACTGTGATGGATTTACTTCCTTTACTCCGCCATATCCTGAAACTAATGCAAATCTATGAAATGGACTTGGAGCTCCTTCAAAATCAATTGTGTCTAGTTCAAATCTATAAGAATTGAAATCAGCTATTGGATTAATAGTTGATGCCTTAACAGTAACGCTATCTATTGGAACAACGGCAAATTCATAAGGAACAACAGGAATTATTCCGTCAACATTAATAAACAATGTTTTGACTATTTGGTTGTTATTTAATTCGTCGTATTGCTCGTCGATGAATGTAGGAATATCTGCTTTGATTGTAAATGTGTTAATTCCTAATCCAATATTTGCTTGCATTGGCATTTTAAACACAAGAGTATCAGTGTAATGTAATTCTGGAACAAAGAATGTGTAAACAGAATCAATGGATGATGAGGGGAAATTTCTAGTAACATCAACAGAGAAATTTGTTATGATTGATTGACCAAGATTCTTCAATGCAATTCTCATTTCAATACTGTCAACGGTTAAGTCCAAATCTTGCGGGAAGAAACTTACGCCTTGCTCTGTTAATTCAATTTCCGGTTTTTCATGGGGATTCAGCTTCAACATTGGGTCTCCGTTTAGAGCCATTTGGGTACAAGTACTTTCAATTAATAAATTGTTTATGCCAACTAATTCAATTGTGCCAATAGTTGCTTTGATTTGACTACCTAATGTTTTGCCATAATTTGTGCCACTAAAATTACCATATAATTCACTTGAATATTGAAACAAAGTACTTGCGAATCCTAAGTTAACTGTGCCTATATATGCAATAGCCCCATTATTCGGAATATTTACAAATTCCTCTGATTTAGAAGTGCCGTTTTGAAATATATTGCCGTTGTAACATGAGTTTGTAATAATTACTGGGTATCTACCTTGATTATTCCAATTTGATGGATCATCAATATTTATTTCGAATCCTGAATTTGTAGCAGCAGCATGTCCAAAGAATGTAATAATTGAAACTCCTTCTTGAATGCGCGTCATAATGTCATTTAATTCTGAAGGATTTAAAGGATCATTATTTGATTTTGCAGTTGTGGAAACATTTGCACCAAAAAATTGATTTTCAATAATACTTTCCATGTATGTCATATAACTTTGAAAAGTAGTTTGTTGATTTGCATCGGTTCCACCAACAAAATGTAAAACTTGTTTTTGCCAGTCTTTTGTTGCTGAATTATAAACAGAAAGAGGATCTTGTTCAATGTCAAAAAGTTTGATTTTCTCCAAATAATCACTTAAATCTTGATTTGTTTTTGCAGCAATTCTTCCTGTTGGAATTAAAGGTGCCCAACGTGTTGTTCCTGGCAAATTAGAAGTGATACACGCATCGCTCGAAGGTTGACCAAAAGAAGGGATTAATGAACCTGCAAAATTTGTTGGATTAGTTCGAGATCCAGGCCCTGTTGATGTTATTCCTCCAACATTTGCTTCTCTAATTCCTTTTCCCATTAAAAATAAACCAACTGGTTTCTCTGTGGTCGCTAAATCATAAGCATGGTGAGAAAATCGTCTAATTCCATTAATGTGTTTTTCAATTCCACCACCATATTGCTGATACAATTCATTGACGTTGGCTAGAATTACATTATAATTTCCTCCATCTGCAGACATTCTGTAAGAAGCATAATCAACTGACGCTGACTGTAAAGCTGGATTGTAGATCATCAACAAAGCCTCTTCTGTACTCAAAAGATTGAAATTTGTAAACAATCCAGACCCGTTTACAGCTTCTAAATTTGCAACAGAAAAAACTGTACTATTTTCTTGATAAATCACTTTTTGATCTGAGCCATTGATACTATTTGGGAATAATATACTGTAACTTCCTCCGTTTGCTGTCAATGAAATTTTACGAGGTGTATCACCCATAATAAATACTAAAGGATTGATCGCAGATAGATTTGTCAAATCGATTCTTATTTTACTTTCTAACAAATTATTTTCTGCATTAAAAATCGCTTTATTCGCACCTGATAAATTCGGAATACGTGGGTATAAAAATGACCAAAAATTTATGGATTGGTAATCCGTTAAAACTCCTGAAGATAATGCTAGATCTCCAATGATAGAGACTTTGAAATTAGAACCACCTGAAGCTGGTAAAATGCTTGAAGGAAATGATTTTGCTATATGAATTGCCTTATATCCTCTAAATATGGAATCTTGAATTACATAATTAGAGGATCCAATTGTATGCCTAGTATGATGATTTGGTAATCCTGAAGGTTGAGTTGAAGAGTTTGAAACACCAACGGTTACTGCTCTGTACTGAACTAATGGAGCATCTAATCCTTGGTAAATGTTATCTATTTGCATCGTACTTGCATCCCAAACGTAACCCCCGACACCATTAACTGGAGTGCTTCCCCAACCTTCTCCAGAAGTGAAAAACGAACTTGATGCATCAGATGATTTTTCACCTTCATTGTAAGACGATGAATTGGATTGATATTTTTCGAATAATATATAATTTGATGGAGTATAGGATGGGTAATCCAAATCTGACTCAATTGTAAATCTTAAATTTGTTGTTGACGCATTCCAAGTGAAAAAATATTGAATGGTATCATTATATAGGCTGTATTTAGGATTGCCAATATCACTTGGTGTATCATAAAGGGTTGAATCTAACCAACCATCATTTTTTTCTGCGTAAAATAGTATGTAATCTCCCGGATCCATAACTGCATCACCACCGTCTTCAATGTGCAATGGTATTTCATGTTCTTTACCAAATAATTGAATGTTTTGTGACGAAAAAGTACCAATTGGAATTCCAGAATTGGATATAGCAGTGTAATCTATTTTATGAATTCCAGTAGTATAAACATTGAAAGAATAATATTTTTGAGAATAATTAATCCACTCATTGCCATATGTCTGACTATTTCCGAAAATGGGAAAAAGAGAAAAAAGTAATAATATGTAGATTTTAAAATTCATTATGGCTTCATGTTTTTCGGCTTATCAAGTTTAATTCGTAATGATATGACGTGAGAATAGAGAGCAACGGATGCATCACCTATATCGGTAAAAGCATAGTCTAGGTGGAAATTCTTAATTGTAAGTCCTAATCCTATGTTTGGTTGAATATTTAATGACTTCGTATCATCAAAGTTTGTGACATATTGTATATTAGAAATCCCACCACGAATTGCCACGAAATTTTTAAAACCAAATTCCAAGCCCATATGTGGGTCAATTGAAATTAATCCAGTCCGAATTAAAGTATTTCTTCTCCCATCGGTTGTTATATCTAAATCCAATTCACTAGCAGCATAAATGCCTTTTTTGCCTAAATTAAATTTTCCATAACTAGCCAAAATTATTCTTGGCAATGTCAATTCTAATCCATTTTGAGGCAAAGTATTCCCTGTCGCGAGAAAAACTTCTTGTGTTTGTTGATCCAAAGTAAAAACCCAAGCGTTAAAAGTGGAAGTAACATCTCGTGCCATGACACCAAATTTCCAACGATCTTTAATTTGATATTGTGCCCCTGCGTCGAGTCCAAATCCCCAAGATTTTGCAAAATCACCCACTTTCCGGTGAATAATTTTAAAATTCCCGCCAATACTAAGTCCTTCAATTTTTAGTTTTCTAGCATATGAGAATAAAAAGGCATAATCAGCTGCTGTAAAAGTAGAAATATTGTCATAATTGATGTTTCCTGAATTGTCAATTAATTGAGTTGTATTTGGGATGTCATCGACAGCGAACCGAATTGCAGAGAAACCAACAGTGCTCTTGTCATCGATTGCATGCGCCAAACCGAGGTAATCATATTTCGCAATCCCAGCAAAATATTCAGAATGCATCATGCCAACTTCTAGCCATTTATTAACTTTAGTTAACCCTGCAGGATTCCAATAACCAGAATTTACATTTCCAGTTTGAGCTACTACGGCATTCCCTAGACCAAGCGCATCTGCACCTATTCCAATTGCTAAGAATTCATTTGAGTATTTTGGAGCCACTTTATCTTCCTGTGCGAAGATTATTGAGATGCAAAAAGTGAAGATGACAGTCGAATAGAAATTCACGGTTCTAAAGTTTTTAAAAAGAAAAATAGACTGTATTAACATTGTTTTCACTAAAAAATTGTGTTCTTTGTAGCAATATAAATAATTAGCTAATGTAAATCTAGTTCAAATTGATTAGTTTACAACGATAAATTAACATTTTTCAGGAGCAAATGTTCAATATACCCAATCTATTTACCGCCGCCAATTTAATATGTGGAGTAATGTCTATAATTTTGACGCTAGCCGGAAGAATTGATATTGCGCCTTTTGCAATTTTTTTAGGAGGATTATTTGATTTTTTTGATGGATTTTTGGCGCGAAAATTAAATGTTACCGGAGAATTTGGTAAACAGTTGGATTCTTTGGCCGACATGGTGACTTTTGGTTTGGCTCCAGGTATTTTGATGATGGTTGTTATCATAACTACCATATATATTGATGGTCCATTTTTCGACATGAATTTCCCTTCTTACGTTAATTTTCAAATTCATAATTGGGTTAACGCAGTGTTTTATGGAGTGCCAAACAACATGGATGCATCCATAAAATATTTACCATTTGCAGCGTTATTCATTCCTTTTATGTCGATGTTTCGCCTAGCAAAATTCAATCTTGATACACGCCAATCTGAATCATTTATCGGAGTGCCAACACCTTTGAATACGATCTTTTTTACTTTTTTTCCCTTGATACTTTGTTTAGAATTTGAAACATGGAAATACAATGAAGGGATTTTCGGTTACATTTTTAATTCTTACTTTTTGGTCGGATTAATTGTCGTAATGAGTCTTTTATTAGTAGCAGAAATACCCTTGTTTTCATTGAAATTCAAAAACTTCAAGTGGAAAGAAAATGAGATTAGATTCACATTTTTGTTGATAAGTGGATTATTAATTGCTGTATTTTTGGTTTGGGCAATCCCATTAATTGTATTTTTGCAATTGATTTTATCGTTAATAGAAAACACGTATTTTAAAAAGAAAAAAAATGAAATTCAAAGCTGAAATAGACGTTATGCCATTAGATGCACTTTTAGATCCGCAGGGAAAGGCAGTTACAAACAGTATGAAAAATATTGGTTTAGCGGAAATAGATGGTGTTCGAATTGGTCGCCACGTGAGATTATTCGTTGAAGCAGCTTCAATTGAGATTGCAGAACTTAAAGTTGAAGAGGCATGTAAAAAATTACTTTCAAATCAAATTATGGAGAGTTTTTCATTCACAGTTACAACTGTATAATATTATCGTTTCACAAGCAGTTTTGTTAGTAAAAGCGATGATTAAAATCATGTGGTAAAAAAGTGTAAAAAAACGTTTTATATTTTTTTGCCTCCGAATCTATTTTTACATTTGTTTCATCAATAAAAAATTAAGATATGTCAGAATTAAATCAATCAACAGAGAAAAAGGGCAATGGTGCATTCATTGTAATAATACTTGTTCTTTTAGTCGGACTTGCTGTGATGGCGTATTTGTGGTCGAAGAAAAACAGTGAGTTGAATGATTGTATGAACGAAAATATCACCTTGAAATCTGACATGGAAGGAATGAATCAAATGATGATACCTTTTTTAGGTGATGATATTTCTAATAATTTATTGAAAGATTTTAAAAATATGCTTTCAGATTATGATAAAATTAGAGAAGAAGGTCGTCCTGAAGATCAAGAAGAGATGAAAATTCAACAGGATAAAATTCAAGGTTTAATTACAGAGCTAGAAACGGCTAAACAGAATGGTCGTGTAAGTGGATCTTTAATCGCTAAATTGAATCGTGAAAATGAAACTTTGCGTTCAATAATGAAAGGTTATGTCGTGCAAATTGACGAACTAAATACAAAAAATTTGCAATTGACTTCAGATCTTGATAAATCAACTGTAGAATTAACAGACACAAAGTCAGAAAGAGACATGTTTAAACAAGACGCTGAAGAAAAAGGTGCTCAGGTTAAAAAAGGATCTAAATTACAAGCGTTTGGTTTTGCTTCGGTTGGTCTAAAAATGAAATTGAATAACACAACTGAAGTTACAAATAATGCTCGCTCAGTTGTTCAAATTAAATCTAGTTTTACAATTTCAGAAAACCCAATTACTCCATCTGGCAAAAAAGTTGTTTATCTACAAGTGATTAATCCTGATGGAAAAACGATGCAAACTAAATCGAGTAATACTGTTCAAACGGATTCAGGAAATATTGCTTATTCAGATAAAAAAGAAATTGATTATCAAAATGAAAGTATTGATCTTTCAATTTTTTATGATTTAAAAGGTGAAGAGGCATTAAAAGGTAATTATAAAGTGAAAATTTATTGTGACGGAAACTTAATCGGTACCGATAGTTTCACTTTAAAATAATATTAAAACGTGAGGTTTACTCACAAATTTAGGTAGATGGTAAATTTATTCATTGCAAATCTTGATTGGGAAATCACTTCTGAAGATTTAAAAACAACTTTTTCAGCATTTGGGCCAGTCACATATGCCCATGTCGTATATGAAAAAGATACGAAACGTTCAAAAGGTTTTGGGTATATCGAAATGGAAGACACGGACCATGCAATTAATGCAATCAATGCATTAAATGGAATGGAAATAAATGGCCGTAAATTGGATGTGAAAATTGCCTCTCCTAAAGGAAATCGTCCTGCTAAAAAGCCTGAAGTTGAAAAGAAGTCTTTTGAGAAAAAACCATTTGAGAAAAAACCTTTCAACAAAAGATAATAAACCTATATTTTAAAAGATTCTAAGTTAACTCATTTATATATGTCAGAAGCAATTAATCAAGGTTTTGTAGAATGTTCAATCAGTAATTCTGGGATAGCGACAATTGAGTTTGGACATCCATTGAGTAATTCTTTGCCTGGTAAAATTCTTCAAAAATTAGCTCAAACCATAACTGATTTAGGGAATGATAAATCTGTTAAAGTTATAATCCTTAAATCTAGTGGTGAAAAAGTGTTTTGTGCAGGAGCAAGTTTTGATGAACTTATTTCAATTAGTGATTTAGAGACAGGTCATATATTCTTTTCAGGTTTCGCAAACGTAATCAATGCTTGTAGAAAGGCCCCAAAGTTTATAATTGGACGCGTTCAAGGTAAAGCTGTTGGAGGAGGAGTTGGTTTAGCGTCTGCTGTTGATTATTGTCTAGCTACAAGAACTGCTGATGTTAAGTTGTCTGAATTAGCAGTCGGTATAGGGCCTTTTGTTGTTGGTCCCGCAGTAGAAAGAAAAATAGGGCTCTCGGCAATGAGTGAATTGACGATTAACGCAACCGAATGGAGATCCGCTGATTGGGCAAAGAAAAAAGGATTGTATGTCGACGTTTTTGAAAATTCAGTTGACATGGATACTGAAGTTAAAAAGCTATCAGAAAAATTAGCGCAATCGAATCCAGAAGCTATGGCGTTATTAAAAGAAGTTTTTTGGAAAGGAACCGAGGATTGGGACCAGCTGCTAAAAGATAGAGCGAGCATAAGCGGGAAGCTAATTCTTAGTGATTTCTCAGTCAAAGCAATCAATGAATTTAAAAAGAAATAAAAGCTTATTTTTCTCTCACTTTAAGCCTCCTATTTCTTTCAAATAATTTTTCTAAATTCTTTTTTCAAAATTCGTTTGTTAATAAAGTTTAGAAGTTATATCTTTGCACCCCGAATTTAGGGATATTGTCTTATTTTAATAAATGTAAAATTGTGGATACATTAAGTTACAGAACCGTTTCCGGCAACAAGGAGACCGCTAATAAAAAGTGGCTTGTTGTGGATGCTGAAGGCCAAACTGTTGGTCGTTTAGCGAGTAAAGTGGCGAAAATCATTCGTGGTAAACACAAAACGAATTTCACCCCTCATGCTGACTGCGGCGACAACGTTATCGTTATCAACGCTGAGAAAGTTTCTTTCTCGGGCGCTAAGCTTGTCAACAAAGAGTATGTACGTTACACTGGATATCCTGGTGGACAACGCTTTACTTCAGCTCAAGATATGTTAAGAAAACATCCTGAGCGTTTAATCGAAAAAGCTGTTAAAGGTATGTTGCCTAAAAACACGCTTGGTAGAAGATTATTTACAAACTTGAAAGTGTATACGGGTACGGAACACAAACAAGAGGCTCAAAAGCCTGAAGTTTTTAACCTAGATACATTCAAATAAAGAGTATGGAAATAGTTAACACATTAGGAAGAAGAAAAACATCAGTTGCTCGTGTATACCTTTCAAAAGGTACAGGAAAATTGATCGTAAATAAGAAAGACTACAAAGAAGTTTTTCCAGTTGCTGTTCTTCAGTCAAAAATCGAACAACCGTTTGCAGTTACTAGCACAGAAGGTCAATTTGACGTGAAAGTGAATGTATTCGGTGGTGGAATCAACGGTCAAGCAGAAGCGATTCGTTTAGGGATCTCTAGAGCTTTAGTCGTAGTTGCTGAAGAAAACAAAACATTATTGAAAGCAGAAGGATTGATGACACGTGATCCAAGAATGGTTGAACGTAAGAAACCAGGTCAACCGAAAGCACGTAAGAAATTTCAATTCTCTAAACGTTAAAATTTATTTAACGCTGTTTAGGATCCAAACATTAGTGTACCCTCGCGACTTAGTTGTGACCCTCTAAATGTTGATCTATTAAAAGGAATGTAAACAATTAAAAAAAAAAAAATGTCAAAAGTTAGTTTTGAAAAATTATTAGAAGCTGGTGTTCATTTCGGACACTTGAAAAGAAAATGGAACCCGGCAATGGCGCCGTATATCTTTGAAGAGAAAAAAGGTATCCACATTATCGACCTTAATAAGACAATAGCACATCTCGATCAAGCTTGTGCGGCAATGAAACAAATTGCAAAATCGGGTAAAAAGGTTCTTTTCGTAGCAACAAAAAAACAAGCGAAAGAGATAGTTTCTCAAAGAGTAGCTGAAATCAATATGCCTTTCGTAACAGAACGTTGGTCAGGTGGTATGTTAACAAACTTTCAAACAACTCGAAAGTCTATTCGTAAAATGTCAGCAATTGACAAAATGAAATCGGATGGTACTTGGGAGACATTGAATAAAAGAGAGCGTCTTTTCAAAACACGTCAACGTGACAAATTGGAAAAAAACTTTGGTTCAATCGTTGACATGACTCGTCAACCAGCTGCAATATTTATTGTAGATATCTTGAAAGAGCATATTTCTTTAAATGAAGCAAAAAGATTGAATATCCCAACTTTCGCGATGGTAGATACGAATTCAAACCCTAAATTGGTTGATTTTCCAATTCCATCAAACGATGATGCTACAAAATCAATTACTTTGATTTTGGATGCAATTTGTGGTGCGATCAAAGAAGGTTTAGAAGATCGTAAGAATACAAAAGAAACTGACAAACAAGAAGGATCTGAAGAAAGTGCAGAAGCAAAACCAACAACTAGAAAAAGAGTTGGTAATACTCAAGCTTCTGCTGAAGTAGTTGAAGTTGTAGCTGAAGAAGCTGTGACTGAAGTTACAGATGAAGTTCCAAGTGTTGAGGCTTCAACTGAAGAAAACAACGATTAATTCATAAAAAACATAATATTCTATGGCAATTACAGCTGCAGATGTAAATAAATTACGTCAACAAACAGGATCAGGAATGATGGACTGTAAAAACGCATTAGTAGAAGCAGACGGAGATTTCGAAGCTGCGATCGATCTTTTGCGTAAGAAAGGACAAAAAATTGCTGCAAAGCGCGGTGAAAATGAAGCTAAAGAAGGAGTTATTATTGCTCAAGCTTCTGAAGATGGAAAAACAGGTGTTGTTTTAACATTGAACTGTGAAACAGATTTCGTTGCAAAAAATGATGCTTTTAGAGGTTTCGTTCAATCACTTGTTGATATTGCTGCGAAAAATATGCCTTCATCAATTGATGAGTTGAAAGCTTTGCCTTTTGATGATAAATTATCAGTAGACGAAAAGATTACTTACCAAATTGGTATGGTTGGTGAAAAATTAGATTTGTCTAATTTCGCTACGATGACAGCTGATAAAGTAGTTGCATACAATCACCCAGGAAATCAATTAGCAACTTTGGTCGCTTTAAATAGCGGTTCTGATGCAGCTGAAGATGCAGGTAAACAAGTTGCAATGCAAGTTGCAGCTATGAATCCTATCGCTTTAGATAAGGATGGTGTTGATGCTCGTACAATTGAACGTGAAATCGAAATCGGAAAAGAATTGGCAATTCAAGAAGGAAAACCAGCTGAGATGGCTGATAAAATCTCTATGGGTCGTTTAAATAAATTTTTCCAAGATAATACATTGTTAAGCCAACAATTTGTTAGAGATAACAAAGTTACTGTTGAACAATTTTTAGGTTCTACAGAAAAAGGATTGACAGTTACAGGGTTTAAGCGTTTTTCTTTAAGTTAAGAATACTTAAATATAAATTAAGGCTATCGGTTTACTGATAGCCTTTTTTTTGAATTAAATTTTAAGATTGAGTTTGCTTTGAATTCCTCTCGATCAATTTCCTTATATTTACTTGTCCAAAAAATAAAATCATGAAATACAAACGAATACTTCTAAAATTAAGTGGTGAATCTCTAATGGGAGATAAACAATTTGGAATTGATAACAATCGTTTGGCAGAATATGCTAGTCAAATTAAAGAAATTCACGATTTAGGAGTTGAAATTGCTATTGTAATTGGAGGTGGTAATATTTTCAGAGGTGTTCAAGCAGAAGAAGGAGGAATGGACAGAACTCATGGTGATTATATGGGAATGTTGGCTACAATGATTAATTCAATGGCCTTGCAATCATCATTAGAATCAGCTGGGATTAAAACACGATTACAATCTGCTATTGAAATGAAGGAAATTGCTGAACCATATGTGAGAAGAAGAGCAATGCGTCACCTTGAAAAAGGAAGGGTTGTTATTTTTGGAGCGGGAACAGGAAATCCATTTTTCACAACTGATTCAGCTGCTTCTCTTAGAGCAATTGAGATAAATGCTGATGTGATTCTAAAAGGTACACGAGTAGATGGAATCTATACGGCAGATCCATTAAAAGATCCAACAGCAACAAAGTATGACATGATTAGTTTTGATGATGTTTATGCAAATGGTTTGAATGTAATGGACATGACCGCATTTACTCTGTGTAAAGAAAATGATTTACCAATTATTGTTTTTGATATGGATACTCCTGGAAATTTGAGAAAATTAATAGATGGGAAGCAAGTAGGGACAATTGTTAGAAATTAAAAAGTATTATTTTAGCAAAAAAAATATTTAAATCATGGTTGAGGATTTACAAATGATATACGATGACTTCAAATCTTCTAATGCGAAGTCAATTGAACACCTTGAAACTGAATTGATGAAAATCAGAGCGGGAAAGGCAACACCTTCAATGTTAAATGGAGTTATGGTAGATTATTATGGAACCATGACTGCAATTCAACAAGTAGCAAATATTACAACAATGGATGCTCGAACAATTACTGTTCAACCATGGGAGAAATCGATGTTAAGTGAAATTGCGAAAGGTATTATAAATTCTAATTTGGGATTTGCACCACAGAACAATGGTGAAATATTATTAATTTCTGTTCCTCCGTTGACAGAGGAACGCAGAAGAGAGTTAGTTAAAAGAGCTAAAGGCGAAACTGAGCACGCAAAAGTTGCAGTTCGAAATAATCGTAAGGATTCTTTGGATATGGTTAAAGATTTGAAGAATGATGGTCTGTCTGAAGATTTAGCGAAAGATGCTGAGGCTGAAATTCAATTGATTACGAATAGTTTCATTAAAAAAATAGATGATTTAGTTGAAATCAAAGAAAAAGAGATTATGACAATCTAATTTTCTATAAAGAAATAAATTTGGTCCTTTTAGGACCTTTTTTTTTAAATCTTATTTTATGAATAAAAGAATACTAATTGTACATGCTCATCCAGAGGAGAAATCATTTTGTGCTTCAATTAAAAATACCATGGTTAAATACTATGAAGAACATGGGGCAGAGGTAAAAATATCTTCCCTTTATGAAATGAAGTTTAATCCAGTTGGAGGAAAAGAAGATTTTTTAGAAACAAAAGAATCAAATTTTTTCAAATATCAAATGGAGCAATTGAATGCTGCAGAAAACAATCTTTTTTCAGATGATGTTCAAACTGAAATGGACAAATTTGAATGGTGTGATACCCTAATTTTTAATTTCCCTTTATGGTGGTTTGGTTTGCCAGCAATATTAAAAGGTTGGGTTGATAGGATCTTTGCTATGGGGAAAGTATATGGTAATGGGAAAGGAGTTTATGACAATGGTTCTTTCAAAGAGAAATCTGCATTTATTACCATGACAACTGGAGGACCAATTCAAGCATATGGAGATGAAGGAAAGAATGGAGATTTAAATACTATATTATTTCCGATACATCATGGGATGTTTTATTTTGTTGGCATGAAAGTTTATCCGCCATTTGTATGTTTTTCTCCTGCAAGAATAAGTGATGAAGAAAGACAGAGTGAATTATTGAGACTAGAAGATTATTTAAACGAACTAAATAATCAAAAAACACTTTTCTAAATTTATTTAATTACGATTTCAACTCTTCTATTTGCTTGTTCCTCGGAATCTAACTTAGCATCTGGGTAAATAGGTTTTGTATTTCCATAACCGACAGCAATCATTCGATCCTTTTCAATTCCATTGGTAATCAAATAATTCATGATTCTCTTTGCTCTAGCTTCAGACATTTGTTGAGAAGCAAAACTATTTTCACCTATGGCAAAAACATGACCTTGAATTTCAATGTGTATTTCAGCATTTAGTGCCATTAAATCTTTTAATCGGTTAAGTCTTGATTCTGAACCAGGCATAAATTCACTTGAACCAGCTTTAAATTCAATTTCTTCAATTTGAATACTACTTCCCTTTGCTAATCGTTTCATTTTCACAACGATTTCCTGATTCGTAACAGCTAAAAGATTTACTTCCTGGTCATTAAAAAAGTAGCCTTCAGCATCGCATTTAATGAATGCTTTACTTGCACGCAGAACATTAAAATATAAATCACTTCCTTTATATAGAGCAGCGAGTTCTTTCGATCCTTCAATTGTAACGTTAGCAATTATTGGATCATTTGTTTGATCATCTCTTATTGAAATTGAAAGAAAAGGTGCGAATTCGTCTGTTCTACTATCAAAAATTTTTGTATTATTCTCTGCTCTTGATGTACTATTTGTTTCTTTGAAATTAAAATCTAACTTTATTAAGGCTTTGCTTTTTTCTGTTGTTGTGAAAGCAACAAGTATTTTTTGTCCAGCGGTCAATTCAACTGGATAAAGATTATTAACATTAACGACAGTGTCTAAACCAATAGCAGTAAGTCCTTTAGATTTGTTAAGACGTTTTATTTCTGCAGAACCTGTAGATAATGCACTACAAATATTTGTTTTTGTTTCAAGAAATATCACCATTTGCAAATCACCTTGATTGATATTCGCATTGAAACTTAAAACACCATCATTATCGGCAATATAAGAAACCCAAATAATATTTTTATTATTCATGTCAATCAACGAAGGGTAATTACCTAATTCGTCAACTGAACCACCATCACCAGTAAATTGCAATGAATAGCCACCAGATTTAAAAATATTCACGGCTCCAGAACAATCCGAAATAGGTCCACTTGCAACTTTCTTTGTTTGGGAAAGAAGTAAGAACGAAAACAGTGTAATGAATATAGTTAAATGTACCTTTGTCATATGTTGAAATCCAAATTTAATTATTCTTTTTGTTAAATTATATTTTATTTCGTTAATTAATTCATAAAGTGATGGATACCTTATATGTCAGAATAGGATCAGAAAATTTACAGAAATTGATAATTGTTTTTTATGATTTGGTATTTTCATCTGAAAAAATCGCGCCACTTTTCAAGAATAACAAAGAAGATATAAAAGAAAAGCAATTTATGTTTCTAACTCAATTTTTAGGAGGCCCACAATTATACAATGAAAAGTATGGTCATCCTAAAATGCGTGCAAGACATTTGCCACATGCCATCTCAGAAGAGGCGAAAGAGGAGTGGTTGAAATGTATGAAATTGGCAATTGAAACATTGGATTTATCAGATGAGTTGAAAATTGCTTTATACAATTGTTTTCCTGCGGTTGCACAGCATATGGTAAATCGATAATTACATGGATAAATTAATTTCACCTTTTGAATTAACACGTAAAATTAATTTATCGTGATTAGGATAGATATTTTGTAAATCAATAGAATCAATCTTTCCTGATAATTTAATTCCTTTTGAGATTTCTCTGTTCATTTCTTTTTGAACCATCTTTTTCATTTCTATCAAATGAGGTTTTAAATCAAAAGTTGCAGAAGTTCTCATTAAATCTGTGATTTTTGAATTAAAGAGCCATTTTGCAGATTTTAAAAGTGCATTTTTTGTTTTTAGATCAAAAACCAAATCTGGGAATGAAATAATTTGTTGAATTGAATCGAAAATTGGAGTACCTACCAAATATAATGTTCCTTTACGTTTACCTTCAAAACCAACTTTTAAATTCAATTGACTATTTATGGCACCTTGTATTTCAATTGTTTTAAAAATGACTTCATTTTTTTTGATTAAAACTTTTTTACCTGCAATTTCACTGGTTAATATTGAACTCAATGAATCGTACCCAGCAATAATGTCTAAATTAATGTCAAACCCTTTTGCTTTTTTATGTTCGGATAGAAGTGGAAGTTTATTTGGCTTGAATTCCGGTGGATAAGTTGTTACCGCTGGTTGAATTGTTAAACTCAACTCAATAGCAGCCTGTTTATTTTCAAATTTAATGTCGCTTAATGAAATGCTTTTAGGGTGTATGCTTAAGTAACCATATTTACCTAATGAAGTTGGTTCTGAAAGTGTTTTCCAGACTTCTTCTATTTCGGATCGAATATCAATTGACGCCATTTCTTTATCAATGTCATTTTCTAAATCCTTTAATACACCGACTACCTCTTTTCTTAACTTGCCTGTTGCATCATAGTTAAAAACAGTAATTTCACACGCATCAATCGTTTCAAATTTGTTTAAATTGGTTGTTGTTTTAAACTTGAAATCTGGGGTTATTTTAAATTTCGTAGCATAAGCCACCATTACTTTTCTCATCGGTTCACCAACACCACAACTAGCGTAAATTCTTGGTATAACACACGTTCCTTTACTGTCAAATAATGTGGTGCAATCTGGGCAATAGTTAAGATTTAGAGCATATTTTCCATCCACTTCATAATATAAATAATCTCCTTTTCCTTCGAATTTTATTGGATTCCGATTGAATTTATATGAATAACTAACACCTTCACAATTTTCTTCTTTACCGATAAAACTTTTAGGCAATGATTTTTCGGCTTCAGCTAAATACGGAGCTAAATTGATTTTAATCGGAAGGTAGGTGGTTGATTCTTTTTGCGTCAATTCTGGAACCATTTCGACAATAGTTTCCGGAACAGTTGGTTCTATACTTCCACATTGAGAGAATAAAAAACCAATTGATAAAAGAAGTAGAAAACGTTTCATTTTGATGGGAAAAAGAAATACCATGGAATAATTTTGATCCATGGTATTCAAAAGAGTTTATACTTCAATTGTGAGTTCAGCCAATAACTTATTTAAAGTTTTACTTGGTCGCATTGCAGCATCTAATTTTGTTTTATCTGGATGGTAATAACCTCCAAGATCCATACGTATTCCTTGGGAAGTATTCAACTCAGTCATTATTTTTTCTTCATTCTCTGTTAATTCCTGAGAAATTTTAGTAAAAGTTGATTTTAATTCAGCATCCTTATTTTGATTAGCTAATGCATTTGCCCAATAAAGTGCTATATAAAAATGACTACCACGGTTATCTATTTCGCCAACATTTCTTTCTGGAGATTTATTATTGTCTAAAAACAATCCAGTTGCAGTATCAAGTGTTTCCGCTAATACTTGTGCTTTCGTATTGCCAGTTGTCTGACTTAAATGCTCTAATGAAGCAGCTAATGCTAAAAATTCACCTAACGAATCCCAACGTAAATGGCCTTCTTCTATAAACTGTTCTACATGTTTTGGTGCAGAACCACCAGCGCCAGTTTCAAACAAACCACCGCCATTCATAAGCGGAACAATTGAAAGCATCTTAGCACTTGTGCCTACTTCAAGAATCGGAAATAAATCTGTCAAATAATCACGTAATACATTACCAGTGACCGATATGGTGTCTTTTCCTAAAATGATGCGTTCCATCGTATATTGAATCGCATCATCTGGACACATGATTTTAATTTCTAAACCTTCTGTATTATGATCTTTTAAATATTCAGTTACTTTCACTATCAATTGAGCATCGTGCGCTCTATTTTTATCCAACCAGAAAATTGCTGGAGTATTTGATAATCTAGCCCGTGAAACGGCCAATTTAACCCAATCTTTAATCGGTGCGTCTTTCGCTTGACACATTCTCCATATATCTCCTGATTCAACTTTGTTTTCTAAAAGCGTTGCACCATTTTGATCAATAACCTTAACTGTTCCATTCGATTTTATTTCAAATGTTTTATCGTGAGAACCATATTCTTCAGCTGCTTGAGCCATTAAACCAACATTAGGAACTGTTCCCATAGTAACAGGATCAAACGCACCATGTTTCTTACAGAAATCAATCGCAACTTGATAAATTGTTGCATAACTGCTATCCGGTAAAATAGCTTTTGTGTCTCTCGATTTTCCGTTAGCATCCCACATTTGACCAGAATTACGAATCATTGCAGGCATTGAAGCGTCAACGATTACATCACTCGGAACGTGTAAATTTGTAATTCCTTTTTCAGAATTCACCATTGCTACATCAGGTCCATTTTCAAAACAAAGTTGAATATCCGCCTCAATCGCAGTCTTTTGATCTGCAGGCAATGCTTGAATTTTTGATAATAAATCTCCAAATCCGTTATTTACGTCAACGCCTAATTTATTTAAGATATCAGCATGTTTTTCAAACACTACTTTGAAGAAAACTTTTACCGCATGTCCAAAAATAATTGGATCAGAAACCTTCATCATTGTTGCCTTCATGTGCAATGAAAACAATACGCCTTTGTCTTTTGCATCTTGTATTTGAGTTTCTAAGAAAGCGATAAGTTTCTTTTTACTCATTATGGTTGAATCAATTATTTCACCTGCTTTTAAAGGAGCATCTGCTTTTAAAATTTGAGCAATTCCATTTTCATCTGTAAATTCGATTTTATAGCTTCCCGCATCTTTCAATGTAATAGATTTTTCATTGTGAAAGAAATCTCCTTCTTCCATATGAGAAACATGCGATTTAGAGTCAGCACTCCATTTCCCCATTGAATGTGGATGTTTGCGCGCATAATTTTTAACTGAAAGTGGTGCACGACGATCTGAATTCCCTTCTCTCAAAACAGGATTAACAGCACTTCCTTTTATTTTATCATATCTTGTTTTCGCTAATTTTTCAGCATCATTTGTAGCAGTTTCAGGATAATCAGGAATATTATACCCTTGGCTTTGCAATTCTTTTATCACCTCTTTTAATTGAGGGACAGAAGCACTGATATTTGGTAATTTGATAATGTTTGCATCTGGTGTTGTTGCTAATTGACCCATTTCTGATAAAGCATCAGTCACTTTTTGATCATCTGAAAGGAAGTCAGGAAAAACAGCTAAAATTCTACCTGCCAATGAAATATCTTTCGTTTCAATTTCGATTCCAGCTGGTTCCGTAAATGCTTTAACGATTGGTAAAAAAGAATACGTTGCTAATGCTGGTGCTTCGTCTGTTAAAGTGTATGTTATTTTTGATGATGGTGTATTCATTTGGTCTAATTTTTAGCAATTATCATATGATTTCTGATGCATACAAATGTACTGATTTTTTAGAATTTATTAAGCTCACTTTGGAGACTTTTTATATGGAATGTTGATTCAGAAATTCAATCATTTTTTCGAATGCCCTTGCTCTGTGACTCACAAGATTTTTTTCTATCAAATTCATATCAGCGAATGTTTTACCACAATTCTCAGGTTCAAAAATAGGGTCATAACCAAATCCATCTTTTCCTGATTTTGATAGCGTTATTTTTCCAGTAACTATTCCTTCAAACTGATATTTTTTACCATTCCAAAACAATGCAATTACCGTTCGAAAACGCGCAGATCTATCCTCAACTCCATTGAGTTTGTTAAGAACTAGATCCATATTGAGATTAGGGTCTTTCATTGCGCCTGCATAACGCGCAGAATAAACTCCTGGCTCACCGTTTAAAGCAACTATTTCCAGACCTGTATCATCAGCAAAGCAATTTACATTATAGTTGTCAATTATATACTGCATCTTTTGATTAGCGTTTCCTTCTAATGTTGAGGAAGTCTCAGGTATTTCAGTTTTACATTCAATATCATCTAAGGTCAAGATTTCTATTCCTGCTGGGACAAGAGATTGAATTTCTTTAGCTTTATTGTGATTATGTG
>JBEAUV010000013.1:0-27401 GCA_041161265.1 Bacteroidota bacterium
TCAAATTCCATCTGAGTTTCCACGATTTTATAGAATGAAAGAAGGGACGAATGAATTTGTTATCCTTTTAGATGACATTATTCGATTGAATTTAAAAAATATTTTTCAAATATTTCCTTTCAATTCTATTGAAGCCTTTACGTTTAAATTTACGCGAGATGCGGAATTGGATTTAGACGATGATATTTCGGTTTCCTTTTTTGATAAAATTGAAAAAAGCTTAAAACAACGGAAAAAAGGTAAACCTGTTCGATTCGTGTATGACGAAAGAATGCCAAAAGATTTATTAGATTATTTACTTCATTCATTGAACCTAAAGTTTGGAATAAATACAATCCCAGGAGGTAAATACCATAATTTTAAAGATTTCAGTTCGTTCCCATCATTTGAACATCCAGAATTTTTATATAGCAAACAAAATCCGTTAGCTCATCCACTGTTGGAGAATAAACGAAGCTTGATTAAAACAATTTTACATCACGATGTTTTACTCCATTTTCCCTACCAAAAGTTTGATTATGTCGTAGATCTGTTAAGAGAAGCAGCGATTGATCCTAAGGTGGTTTCAATTAAGATTAATGTTTATAGAGTTGCCAGAAATTCACAAGTAATGAATGCGTTGATGGCTGCAATTTATAATGGTAAAAATGTAACTGTAATTTTAGAATTACAAGCTCGTTTTGATGAAGAAAACAACATATATTGGGCGAACACATTGAAAGAGAATGGCGCGCGAGTCATCTATGGTCTGCAGGATTTGAAAGTACATTCAAAACTTTTGCAAATTGCTCGAATCAGTAACAGACAAGAGCAATTAATCACATATGTTGGGACAGGTAATTTCAATGAGAAAACAGCTCGAATTTATGGTGATTTGTCCTTGTTGACTTCCAATGTTACTGTTTCTAGAGAGGTAAAAAAGGTCTTTCGTTTACTTGAAAACAACATGGAGAGAGGAATATTTAAACATCTCTTAGTTTCTCCTTTTAATTCAAGAAGAAAAATTATCGCTTGTATTGAAACTGAAATTAAAAACGCAAAAAGTGGATTGCCGTCATTCATTCGATTGAAATTGAATAATTTGACAGATCGTAAAATGATTGAAAAATTATATGAAGCAAGTCATGCTGGTGTAAAAATAGAAATGATTATAAGAGGGATTTGTTGTTTAATCCCTGGTGTAAAAGGTCAAAGTGAAAATATTACTGTTATTAGTATTGTTGACAGGTATCTCGAACATGCGCGCTTCATGATATTTTGTAATAATGAAAAACCATTGTATTATATCAGCAGTGCAGACTGGATGGAGAGGAATTTAGACAAAAGAATTGAAGTTGGATGCCCAATTTTAAGTGTTGAATTACAAGCTGAAATAGAAACAATTTTTAATTACCAGTGGAGAGGAAGTGTAAAATCACGCTTGGTTAGAAAGGATTTAAAAAATGTATATCGAAAGGCAGTAGGAAATCCTTTTCATGCGCAGTTGGAACTGTACAATTATTACAAAAATCTAAGCGAAACTATTTCACAAAAATAGCTATTGACTTTGTTTTGTCTAAATTAACTGAAGCACTTTCAAATGATGGTGCGCTGAACATTTCACGAGCATTATTTGAAAAACCGTATTTTTCTAAAGGAACACCAAACATGTTTTTATCCAAAACTCCATTTTTATTTTTGTCATGAAAAACTGCCGCGGCATAATTCGCTTTTGGTAAATTTTCAAATGTAACAGTGGCTTTTTTATTCTCTATAAGTACTACTTTTCCTTTGAATTGCGTTTTTTCTCCAGGAAAATCATCACTAACTCTATAAATTGCGATTGATGCTTTTCCTTCATTCGAGGAAAAACCATTAACTGTTATAGTCAAAGAATAATTTGCTGGAACAAGCATAAATGAACTTGTTCCAAGAAGCAGAAAACCAAAGATTAATAATTTCATATCAGAATAACGAATAACCAGCATTTTGGTTCAATTTTAAATTGAATTGACAATTCGACAAGCACAAAGACTAAATTCCACAGGCTCTTGGATTCAAAATTATTCATTTTATGTTACCTTTGAGTAGAATGAAAAACGATAATGCAATTTTAATTACTGGAGGTGCTGGATATATTGGTTCACACACTGTTGTTGAGCTCGTAAAATCTGGTTATCACCCTATTATTGTCGATGATTTTAGAAATTCTAATAAAACAGTAATCAAAGGTCTGAGTGAACTGATAGGTGAAAGTCCAATTATTTATGAAATAGATGTTTGTGATAAGTCAGCTTTGGAAGAACTTTTTCAACGCTATACGTTTAGGGGAATTATTCATTTTGCTGCTTACAAGGCAGTTGGAGAATCCGTTGCTGAACCTCTAAAGTATTATAGAAATAATATTTTGGGCCTTGTTACTATTTGTGAATTGGCATTAAAATACAAAGTACACAATTTTGTATTTTCTTCGTCTTGTACTGTTTATGGTGAACCAAAAGGATTAAAAGAAGTTTCAGAAAATACACCAAAAAGTGAACCGAATTCTCCTTATGGGAACACGAAATTAATAGGAGAAGAAATTCTTAAGGATATTCAAAACAGTAATAAAGCGTTTAAAATTATCAATTTGCGTTATTTCAATCCAGTCGGAGCGCACCCATCAAGTTTGATTGGTGAATTTCCTATTGGAAAACCGAACAATTTATTACCATTTGTTACACAAACAGCTATAGGAAAGCAAGAAAGTTTATTGGTTTTTGGAAACGATTACCCAACCAAAGATGGTACATGTATACGTGACTATATTCATGTGTGTGATCTTGCTGAGGCACATGTTAAAGCAATACATTATTTGGAGAATCAAAAAGATGAATGCTTGGAAGCGGTGAATATTGGAACAGGTCAAGGGACCAGTGTTTTAGAAGTAATTCACATTTTTGAAAAAGTCTCAGGATTAAAATTAAATTGGAATTTTGTGCCAAGAAGAGATGGAGATGTTATTGAGATTTTTGCAAATGCGAAGAAAGCCAATGACTTGTTGAATTGGAAAGCAAAACACAACGTGGAAGATGCTATTTTACATGCTTGGAATTGGGAAAAAAAATTAGTCGAACATGTTTAGAATTGTCATAATTTCTTTGATGTTATTGGTTTCAGGCAAATCAATTGCACAATATTCAAGTAAAGAAGATTTGATTTCTCGCTTCAGACCTGGATTTATGTGGTTCAACACAGGATTTCGTCCGGCCATGCCTGAAAAATTAAGAAAATATGACCGACTCATTTTTGATGTAACCTACAATACATGGAATGGGGATCAAAAACCTTTTAAAAATAATTGGAATTCAATAGGTTTAAACACCAATATTATCTTTGATATTCCAATCACTAAAGGGAACACTGTTTCTTTTGGTACTGGAATTACGCATTCATTGTTTCGTGTTCAGCACAACAATTTATTTGTTACAGATTCTACAAACACTTTTATAAATTATCAATTGAAAGATTCCATTTCTACTTTTGATAAAAATTATTTAGGAGGAAATTCCTTTTCCGTTCCATTAGAATTTCGATTTAGAACCAAAGGATGGAAACATTTCAAAGTGCATATTGGAGGGAAAGTAGGTTATCAACTGAACATGTTTTCTAAAATAATTTCAACAGGTGAAAACGGAAAAATTTTCCATAAAAGTTATGATTTTACAGATATCAATAGACTTATTTATTCAGCGCATGTAAGAGTTGGAATTAGAAATTGGGCATTGTACGGATCTTATAATTTAAACGCACTATTCTCCAATAGATTAAGTACTCAATTGAATTTATTTCAAGTTGGTTTGAGCATTTCACTTTATTAATATGTTTTTTATAGATACGCATACACACCTGTTTTCGCCCTCTTTTGATGAAGATAGAACTGCTGCTGTTGAACGTGCAATAAAGGCTGGAGTTGAATTCCTTTTATTACCAAATATTGATCTTGATTCAATCGAACCGATGTATGATTTGTGCAATCAATTTCCTCAAAATTGCTTTCCAATGATGGGTTTACATCCCGGTTCAGTCGATGAAAATTGGGAGTCGAACTTGGAGGTTATTCGTAAGAATCTGTTTGAACGAAAAAATTATGCTGTCGGAGAAATCGGAATGGATTTATATTGGGACAAAACCTTTCAAGTTCAACAAGCTGAAGCTTTTAGAAGACAAATTGCTTGGGCGAAGGAATTAGCATTGCCAATTGTTATTCATGCACGAGAAGCATTTGACGAGATATTTCAAATAATTGACGAATTAAATGACGAACGTTTGACAGGAGTTTTTCATTGTTTTACAGGAACGGTAGAACAGGCAAAAAGAATTCAAAATTATGGTGGATTTAAAATCGGTATAGGTGGTGTTTTAACCTATAAAAAAGCTGAATTGAATCTCGTTTTGAAAGAAATTGATTTAAGTGAAATGATTTTGGAAACAGATTCACCATATTTACCGCCAACTCCTCACCGAGGAAAGAGAAACGAAAGCGCTTATTTATTGCACATTGCCGAGAAATTGGCAGACGTGAAGAATTGTACCTTAAAGATAATTGCGGACACAACAACTGCGACTGCGAAAGAACTTTTTAAATTGAGTTGAAATGACACCATCAAAACCAAAAATTCTGATCATTTACACTGGAGGAACAATCGGGATGATCAAAGATCCTGAATCTGGACAGTTAAAAAGTTTTGATTTCAACCATATTCACAAACATGTTCCAGAAATTCACCGGTTGAATGTTGAATTGACAACATGTAGTTTTCAAGAGCCTATCGATTCTTCCGAAATGAATCCGTTGTATTGGGTTCAAATGGCTCAAATGGTCAAAGATAATTATGAGAAATTTGACGGTTTTGTGATTTTACATGGTTCAGATACAATGGCTTTTTCTGCTTCAGCATTGAGTTTTATGTTGCAAGGATTAAAGAAACCTGTCATTTTCACGGGTTCTCAATTGCCGATTGGAACCATTCGAACAGATGGCAAAGAAAACCTAATCACAGCGATTGAAATTGCAGCTGATAAGGATGGTCAAGGTCAACCAATAGTTCAAGAGGTTGCTGTTTACTTTGAATATTCTTTGTACCGAGGAAACAGAAGTTCTAAAATTTCAGCCAATCAATTTGAAGCGTTTAGTTCTCCAAATTATTCAGAACTGGCAAAAGCAGGGATCAACATTGAGTACAATTACGATAAATTGTTTCGAACGAAATTAGACGATTTGGTTTATTTGCCTAACATGAGCAAGCGCGTTGGTCTGCTAAAAATATATCCTGGATTCCCCGTTGAAGCCTATAAAAGTTTGTTTGATCGTTCGCTTACAGATGCAATTATTTTGGAAACATTTGGCGCAGGAAATGCTCCAAGTGATAACGCGTTCAGAAAATTAGTGGGTCACTATATTGAAGCTGGGGGAATTGTATTAAATATTACACAATGCAGTTCTGGAGCTGTTCAACAAGGGAAATACGAAACCAGTTCATTCTTTAGTAAAATTGGCGTTATCAGCGGAAATGATTTAACTACAGAAGCAGCATTAACCAAATTGATGTTTTTGTTAGAAAATGAATCTGACAAAAAGAAATTGGTTGAGGAATTGGAAATTAGTATTTGTGGCGAATTAACTAGAAATTAGTATAATTCATAAAATTCTATTAAGAAGTAGTGCAAGGAATACTTAACCGATTATAATCAAAGACTATGTGCTGATTTCAAGTTACCAAAGCAATAGGCAAAGAAGAATTCTCTGAATTGATCCGAAGAACTGAAAATATGAATTATCGAAGTATAATAAATTGCTTTTCTGCGTATTGTTGTATTTTTATGTTTCTCAGAGAATTATGATAAAATTTAGATTTTTGAAAAGAAAAAAGTTTTGGAAAAGATTAACGATGTTTCTCATAGTTATTCCTGTCCTTCTCTTTTCGAGCGTTGTTACAATCGCTTATTTGAAGCAAGACGAAATTGTAAAAGACCTTATAAAAACGCTCAATGAAGACTTTGTAGGGACAATTCGGATTAAAGATAGTCACGTAGCCCCGTTTGCTAACTTCCCCTACATTTCAATTGATATTGAAGGTCTTGAGATTTTTGAGGGCAAGGAGGTTAAGAAGAAATATCGAATTGCACGCATACAAGATACTTACGTTGGTTTCAATCTGATGGGTATGCTTGGCGGAAAATACGATGTGAAATCAATCAAGCTAAAGGATGGTGATCTTCGCATAGTACAGCACAAAGATGGCTCCTTAAATATCTCGAATGCATTAGCCAGTACTAAGCCGATCGCAGATGTTAAAGATGAATTACATCTCGACCTGAAATCTATTAAATTGGAAAACATTGACGTATCGAAACTGAATGAGGCGAATAATATTATGGTTGATGCATACATTACTTCGGCTAAGTCTAAATTAACCTCAAAATCGGATCACTTTTACATCGCCCTCGAATCTAAATTTGAATTAAGTCTGATAAAAGATGGTGACACAACGTTTATCAAACACAAACATTTTCAAATCGATACAGAATTGGATATAGATGAGAAGAAAAAACTATTTACCATCTATCCCACTGAGATTGAATTGGAAAAAGCCACGTTTGCTTTTGACGGAACGATGGAGTTAAAGGACGACATGGCACTGGATTTTCATTTTCATGGCGACAAGCCGGATTTCAATCTATTTCTGGCTTTGGCGCCGGAAGAGCTTGCTCCAACACTTAAAAAGTTTGAAAACAAAGGCAAGATCTTCTTTGATGCAACATTGAAGGGGAAATCGATCAATGGGCACCGACCTGCGATTAAAGCACGTTTCGGATGTGAAAAGGGTTTTTTCAACAATTTAGAATCGGGTAAGCGACTTGACAAAATAGGCTTTAAGGGAACTTTTACCAATGGCGCCAAGCGGAATGCGTCAACCATGCGTTTTGAACTGGAGAATTTCACAGCCAAGCCAGAAGCAGGTGTTTTTAGCGGAAAACTCGTTGTCGAAAATTTTGAATCGCCGGATATCGACATGAATCTTGTATCTGACTTTGACCTCGACTTCCTCGCAAAATTCATTAATACGGAAGAATTAAAGGGACTTTCAGGTCGTGTTGCACTGACGATGAATTTTCACGATATTGTTGATTTTGAAAATCCCGAAAAAAGTATCGAACGCCTGAACGAATCGTACTACAGTGAATTGGTTGTTGAAAATCTTAAATTTAAAACTAGTGCTTTTCATGTGCCACTTGAAAGAATGGATATGAAGGTAACACTTAAGGGACATAAAGCCCAAATTGAAAAGCTTAAAATTAAGGCGGGTAAATCGGATTTGTTTATTACAGGAATTATAAGTGATCTTCCTGCAATAATTCATCACACTAATGATCCGGTAATGACCGACCTTGAGATTTCTTCAAAATACATCGATATTAAAGAACTGACTTCAGGAGATAAAAACATAAAGCCTGTGGATGAACAAATTGAAAACTTGAGCTTAAAACTTGAATTCCTAAGTTCTGCCCGTGCCATTACAGAGTCACCCAATCTGCCGAAAGGAGAATTCTTTATTTCAAATTTATACGCCAAAATGAAGCACTACCCTCATGTATTGCATGATTTCCATGCGGATGTTTTTGTGGACAAAGCAGATTTTCGTGTGGTTGACTTCTCAGGAATGATAGATAAATCTGATTTTCATTTTTCCGGGAAGCTAGAAAACTACAATATGTGGTTTGATGAAAAAATGAGTGGTGACACTAAGATTGAATTTGATCTGACTTCAAAACTGCTGCAATTTGACAATCTTTTCACCTACGGCGGAGAAAAGTTTGTGCCCGAAGATTACCGTCATGAAGAAGGAAGGAATATGAGAATTCATGGAACGACAGCGCTTCATTTTGATCACGGACTTAAATCCACTGATTTTAAATTAACGCAGTTTGAAGGATCGTTGAAAGTCCACCATTTGCGTCTTGAACAATTTAGTGGACGCGTGTATCTCGAAAATGAACACTTGAGTGTAAAGCAGTTCAAGGGGAAACTCGGACATTCCAACTTCGTTGTCGACATGGAATACGAGCTTGGCAAGCTTTCAAAAGGGAAACACAATTCACTGACGGTTAAAGGCACGCATCTGGACATCGATGAGTTACTCAATTACAATCTCGGACCTCCAGTTGCATCAACTTCTTCCGGGGGAACTCCGCACGTGAATCACGATTCAGGGTTTAGTCTTTACGATTTAGATTTCCGTAATATGGATTTTCATTTTGACGTTGGACATGTCAATTATCACCATCATATGCTTGATCATTTTAAAGCAGACGTTCGCACGGAAAAAAATCATGTTGTACATTTTGACAAGTTCAGTTTTGATGCTGCCGGAGGACATTTTGATATCAAGGGATATTTGAGTGGAAAAGATAAAGAACACATATATTTCAAACCGGATATTAACATTCGAAACGTAGATTTGGATAAGTTCATGATCAAGTTTGAAAACTTTGGTCAGGACCATGTGGTTTCTGAAAATCTGCATGGGAAATTCACCGGGCATATTTCCGGAAAGTTACATCTTCATGCTGATCTTGTGCCGAAGATGGATGATTCAGATTTAACAATTAACATGACTGTGCTCAAAGGTAAACTAGAGAATTATGCCCCACTTCTAGCGTTGAGCAGCTACTTTGAGGATAAGAACATGAACAAAATACTTTTCGATACCTTAAAGAATACGCTTACATTAAAGAAAGGCATTTTAAAAATTCCCGAAATGACCATCAATTCGAGCCTTGGCTTTTTAGAGATTCATGGCGAACAGCATATCAATGGGAAAATGCAAATGAATTACCTTATTGGTGTTCCATGGAAAATGATCTCGAAGATTGCAGGGCAGAAGTTGTTTAAAAATCGTTCCGGACAATCCGAAAGTGATGATGAGATTCAGTACCGCCAAGAGAATTCAAAATTTGTTTACGTAAGTATGATAGGCGATCTGGAAGATTATAAGGTGAAGCTAGCGAAAAAACCGAAGAGGCCGAAGTGAGTTTTCGATATTACGATAGTCTCTTTCCTGTTTAATAAACTAAGCAAATGTTCTTCTATTGGGACATATACCAATTCATTCTTTAGTAAAATAGTAGTGATCAGCGGAAATGATTTAAATACAGAAGCAGCATTGACTAAATTGATGTTCTTATTAGCGAATGAAGTAGACAAAAAGAAATTGGTTGAACAACTTGAAATAAGTATGTGTGGAGAGTTGACTGAAAATTTGTCAAAATAATTTATTTTTCTTAGTTTAGCACTGCTAAAAACTATAAGCTATGAAATTTAACATGCTATTATGTGTTGGGTTTATTCTTTCAACTGGAATGAATGAAATTCTTGCCCAAACAAAAACAATTACCTATCAAGAATTACCAGATGCTGTTGGAGCTCCAACGGGTTCAGGGATGTTCCTAGGCGCATCAATGACTGCTTCTGATATTACCGTTACTTTCAGTGGCCCTTCGGATCGTTGGTTTGCGTTGGGTTTAGGGTCACTCATGAGTCCAACTGATGTGTTGATTTATTCAGGAGGAAAAGCAGGAGCGACGCATCCAGTTGACTGGTTTGATTATTATAACATTAGTACTACTGCAGCTGGGATAAATAAAGATCTTACACAAAATTGGACGATTACTTCTAATACGGTGTTGTCTGGAGTTAGAACAGTAATTGCTTCAAGAGTATTAAATACGGGCGATGCAAATGACCTTGCTTTACTATATAGTGCAGCGAATCTTAATGTTGTTTGGGCTCGTGGAGCTACAGCATCTTATACAATTGCGAACCATGGAACTACCAATAGGAGAGCTGGAATAGTACTTCCTTGGATTATGCCAGATGTTACTGCTCCAACTTTGGCAGTTTCTTCAGCGCTTTCACCTGCAGATAACGCAACAGGCGCAGCATTAGGAACGAATATGACAGCAACCTTTTCTGAAAATATTCAATTTGGGACAGGTTTAGTAAGTTTATACCTTTCAACTGGAGTCTTGGTTGAATCTTTTGATGTTGCTTCAAGTTCAAACGTTTCAATAAGTGGAACAACACTAACGATTAACCCTACGAGTAATTTATTGAGTTTAACGGATTATTATCTTCAAATAGCTCCTACAGCAATAAAAGATATGGCTAATAATGCCTATGCTGGAATTACTAACAATTCTTCTTGGAATTTTACAACATTGGATAATTCTTCTGACGTTACAGCACCGTTATTAGATGTTACGCCATTTGTCCCTGCAGATAATTCATTAACAGCATCTGTTTCCAACGATTTTCAAGTGAATTTTAATGAGGATGTAATGCTTGGAACAGCTGGATTGATTACTTTGAAACTATCTAACGGCACTACTGTTGAAACGTTCGATGTTTCTTCAAGTACACTTTTATCTGTTAATGGACCAACAGTTACGATTAACCCAACAGCGAACCTTTCATATTCAACGTCATATTATTGTACAATTGACAATGCGGCTATTGTTGATTTAGCATTAAATCCATATGTTGGTTTTACAGACAATGCAACATGGAACTTCCAAACAGAAGCTGATCCATCTGCTGCGATTGGTGAATTGGAGCAACAAAGTTATGTTCAAGTGATAGAGAAAAATTTATTCATCAAAGTTGAAACAAAGGATTTTTCTGTGAAAATTTATGATACACAAGGAAGACTTGTGAGTGACACAAAAAATCAAACAATCATTGATTTATCTAAGGAAAAAAATGGTATTTATTTAATTAATGTTATGCTTGAGAATCAACTCATTCAAACAAGAATTTTATTGAACTAATTGATATTTAATTAAAATTATGCGCCTTTCCTTTTTAGGAAGGGCGTTTTAAATATATACAAATGAATAAATACGTTACTACAATAATACTCAGTTGTTTTGTGATTTTCAATTCATTAAGTCAGGATATTTTCGAAGCTTGCCGGAAGGGTGATGTTGAGTCTATTAAATTAATGATTAAGCTAAATCCAGATACGGTAAATTGTAGGAATGAAGGAGGATTTACACCATTGATAATAGCTGGATATAGAAATCAAATTGAGGTAGTAAAACTTCTCCTTAAACATAAAGCCGACATCAATGCTTTAAGCGGTGAAGGAACAGTATTGATGGGCACATGCTATAAAGGAAATTTAGACCTAGCCAAACTACTTTTGAAACATGGTGCTGATGTAAATTCTCCTAATGAATTAGGAACAACTCCATTGATGTATGCTATTCTCGGTCAAAACATCGACTTGATAAAGCTATTACTTGATAATGGAGCAAAAAAAGACGTAGTTGAACGTTCCGGAAAAACAGCAAATGATTATGCTACACAAAGTGATAATCAAGAGATTATTGAGTTATTGAAATAACTTCATTTAGTTACTATCGTAAGTTTTCGATAGACTTTGTCTCGAACCATGAGTTATTTCATCCCATCTTCCTGTATTTCATTGCGGAGAAAGGGTCTTTTTTCAAGATCCCAAAACCAAGGAAACTTGAGCATCAATAATTTACACGAATAGCCCTATTTAAACTGTACTTATAATCTTGCTTGCTTATTTAATAGGTATTTCAACGGTAAATACTGTTCCTTTATTTTGCTCGCTGCTAAAATCAATTCGGCCATCGAGTAAGTCTAAATAATTTTTTACAATATTTAATCCAAGACCTGTTCCTTGAATGTTGACTGCATTTTCTGCTCTAAAAAAGCGATCAAAAAGATTTTTTTGCTCACTTTTTGGGATTCCTATTCCATTATCTTTCACAACTATTTTTAATCTATCATTTGCCAATGAAGTTTCGAGAATTATTTCACTCCATTCAGGTGAATATTTTATTGCATTAGATATTAAATTAGTTAAGATATTCTTAAAGATACTGACGTCAGTCATGACGTTTTCCTCTCCTGTATGAGTATACTTAATTAAAGAGGTGTTTTTTATAATACCAGTAAATGAATCAATGATTTCCTTGCAAAAATCTGGAATAATAAAATTTGTCTCGCGCACTGTTATTTTTCTTTGTTCTAATCTATCAAGAGAAAGAAAATCATCAAGAATGCTAAGAAGGTGTCTTAATGATAATTTGATTCTACTAATATTATTTTTTTGTTTTTCTTGACTATCTGCTTTATCAACATACTTTGAAAGTAGATTCGTTGAATTCATTATAGAAGTTAAGGGAGTACGAAACTCATGCGAAGCCATGGAAACAAATCGTGATTTAAGTTTTCCTAGATCTTGTTCATTTTTAAGTAATCGTAAAATATCCTCTTCCGCTTTTTTGATTTTTGTAATGTTGGTTGAAACCACAAGTATTTGTTTGATTTTTTCGTCACCATTATCTATACCAACTGCGTTAAGTAAATGCACATTATTATTCGAGCGAGTTTCTAAACTACCACTACCCCCATCAAAAACTTCTTTTAAAAATAGTTTGATTTCAGCTACAGCATTGGGATTAATACGCTTAAGAAAGCTTGTGCCAAGGAGGTCTTTGCTAATAATTCCTTTTTTGTACATTTCTTTTCCTTCAACAAAGACATAATTGAAATCTTCATCCAAGACCATAATTACTCCATTAGGGAAGTTCCGAGCTACTGTTTCATGCAATTGTTGACTTTTGTATAGATCGTAGGTTCTTTGTTCGACTCTTTTTTCTAATTCAATTTTATCGCTTTCTAGTTTTTCTTGTTCTGCTTTTCGTAAAGTAATATCATTTATTGATGCCATTACCAATGTTTCTTCTCCATTTGTATAGCTACTTAAACTTATCTCGACAGGAAATTCTTTTCCTTCTTTATTAAGAGCGTATAAATTTTTATTTGCACCCATTGAACGGGTTTGAGGATCCTTACCGTATTTATCACGGTGATTTTCATGTCTACCTCTCAAGTGCTGAGGAATTAACATTTCAATTGAAAGCCCCAATAGTTCACCCTTCTCGTAACCAAAAACTTTGCTCGCCGCTTTATTGACACTTACGATTATTCCTTTATTATTTATGATGATTACAGAATCTGCAGCAGACTCAAAGAGCGTACTAAACATTCTTTCCCTTTCTTCAAGTTCTTTTTTTCGTTTATTTTCTTCGGTAATATCTTTTCCTGTTTTTAAAACGCCAATGACCCTTCCTTCTGAGTTGATCATTGTTGAATGATTCCATGAAATCAAACGCTCTTCACCATCCCTTGTCAATATAGTATTTTCGTAGACCATATTTTCCCATGGTTCTATTTTTAAGAGTTGCTCAAATCGGGCTTTGAATTCTGTAACTTTTTCTTTTGGAATAAATTGATCAAACCAATTTGTTCCGATGAGTGGGCATTTTCCTGGTTTTTGCGTAAATACACTAGAAACTTCATCTGGGGGAATATAACCCAATAATTTACAACCAACGCTGTTTATCATTGTAATCACTCCATTTAAATCGAGTTCTAAAAAAAAATTCCCTGAACGCTCTACATAATTTTGTGCTTTTTCTTTTTGAAAAGTTAATTCTGAATTTAATTGTACCAATTGAGCAGTTTTTTTCTCATTGGTTTGGTCTATTAGTGTTGTTCGACAGTTTGTTTTTTTGCCATTCTCATCAAACATGGAGATACTATCCATTTGAACACTAAAGCTAATCCCTCCTTTTCGTTTGATTAATAATTCACAAGATTGATTCTTTTCTGATGAAAAAACAGCATTTAAATGTCTAAAAAAGGCAGGAATATTTTCCGATTTTTCATTTTGTTTTGAAATGAAAGTTGCAAATGGTTTTCCTTTAACTTGACTTCGAGTGTAGCCTAATAAATCGCAAGCAGTGAGATTAACATTAATAATAACACCTTTCTCATCGAGAATTAAATAACCTACCGGGGCATAATCAAATAAATCCGTGTATTGGTCGCTAATTTTTTCAAGCCGATGCTGCATTTCACGTAACTCCTCATTTTGAGCCATCAATTCTTCCTGATGAACATAAAGTTCATGCAACACAACAGCCATTTGTTTCTCTGGCTCGGAATTTTTAGATTTTGCCATTATCTTCGTTTAAATCTTTTCGCCTTTTTTGAGCAGTTTTAGCACTTCAATTATTCATTAGATTCTAGTTTTTTTGTTTTGAATTCGGCTATTTTATATTCTGAAATATCAGAAGCGATACAAGCCACACCTTGAATTTCCTGATTTTTATCTAGCCAAGGACGAATCAATAAATTAAAATAGGAAGGTCTATCGTTCATGGTTAATTCAATTTGTTTGATAAGAGGAATCCCCGATTTCAATACTTTGTTTTTGAGTTTTATTAAAGTATCAGCTTCTGCCTTAACTTTTATAACCTCCCTTTCGCTTTTCCCAACAATATCGTCTTTCAATGAACCATAACCAAAGTCAAAATATTCAATATACTTTAGGTTTTTATCCTGCTTGTAAATGTAAGATTTAGTATGTTTTAGTAGTTCTTTATATTTTATTGCGGACTCCTTTTCTTTTGCAGCATTGGCCATTTCTAAAGTGATGTCTACAAAAGTTATTACAACCCCGTCAACTACATTTTCTGAGGATAGGTATGGAATTGTTCTAACCAAATATGAAATATTATCAATGCCATTAACAACATGTTGAATTGGGACTAAATGCTCTAATACTTTTTGAATATCAGTAAGAAAAGTAGTGTATTCAATATTCAGAGAAAGGTGCATCATTGGACGACCGATATCTGAAGGTATAATATTAATAATGTTAACCACACTAGGTGTAAATCGTCTTATTTTCAATTCACGGTCCAAAAACAAAGTGCCAATTTGTGTAGCAGCCAATAGGTTATTCATATCACCATAGGAAAGCGCAAGTTCATTGTTTTTTACCTGAAGTTCATTGTTCACTGTTATCATTTCCTCATTCACAGATTGCAATTCTTCCTTGGATGTTTCCAACTCTTCGTTTGTACTTTGAAGTTCTTCGTTGGATGATTGTAACTCTTCATTGGATGATTTTAATTCTTGGTTTGAACCTTCCAATTCTTCAATTGTTGACTGAAGAAACTCTTTTGTAGATAAAAGCTCTTGCTCCAATGCAAGTATTTCCGTAAAAGTTTCATTCTTAGTTTCATTCTTAGTTTCATTCTTAGAAGGGATATTTTCTTTAACACTTTCGATTTGATCTTCAAAAATTATCATGAGATAATTCTCGTTAGGTTCGAACTGTTTAAGCGGTTTAATGATAAGTTTTAATGTTTGAATTTTGCCATTTGATTTAACCAATAAATTATTGCTTTCCACTTCCTTTTTACTTTTTCTAGCTTTAGCAATAGTACTTCTCAAACCAACAATTAGACCTTCACGAGCTATTTCCGTAATATTGAGACTGGCTTTTCCTTGGAAAGGCTGAAGATATTTCTCTATTTTCCCAGAAAAGTAAACGGCATCACCTTTTCCATTAATTATGGCGCACGCAGGAGCATATTCAGCAAGTAATAATTTTTCAGTTACTTCTCCTAAACTAATATTTAGATGGTTTACCTTAAGAGAAGGTCCTTGGTCTTTTTGTTTAATGGGAAGTTCAATAATATCTAAATCAAATTCATTTGATACGACCGTTTTAACAGCTTTACTCTTAAATATTTTGAATTTCCTGTCTAATGTAGAAAACAAATTAGAGGATTCCCCCAAGGATTCTGAGTTACCTAAAAATAATATTCCCGCAGGATTTAGTGCGTAATTGAAAATTTTAAATATTTTCTGTTGTATAGGTGGATTAATATAAATAAGCAAATTTCTACAACTTATCAAATCCAATTTGGAAAAGGGAGGATCACTTATCACATTCTGCACGGCAAAAATAACCTTATCACGTATTTCTTTTTTTATTCGAAAGGAATTTGATTCAACTTGAAAGTAGCGTTTTAAGCGTTCTTTACTAATTTGAGAATTGTGACTTTCAGGATAAACACCCAATCTTGCGAAATTGACTGCCCTTTCATCAATGTCCGAAGCAAAAATCTGAAATCGTGTGTCTTTTTTTTGCGCACTTATTGCTTCATCAAAGAGAATAGCTATGGTATAAGCCTCTTCTCCACTAGAACAGCCTGGAACCCATATGCGAATTGTATCACCAGATGATTTATTGGATATGATATTTGAAATCGCCTTTTCACTTAAAGCTTCAAATGCCTCTGGGTCTCTAAAAAAGGACGTTACACCGATTAATAAATCATTAAATAACGCTTCAACTTCCAAAGGTTTATCCTGCAAATATTTTAGGTAATCCTTTAATTTAGAGATGTGATGTAACGCCATTCGCTTGTTAATTCTTCTAACAACTGTACTTGTTTTATAATTACTGAAATTGCACTTAGAAGCGTTTCTAAGTAGAATATAGATCTTGTCTAACTCGTTCTTTGGATAGGCTATTTCTTCAATTATTGTAAATGAATTAAGTTCACGGTTGTGAGCATATTGCACAAGTTGTTGGCTCAATACTTTGACAGGTAAAATAATATCTGCCACATTTGCCGAAACAACACTTCTTGGCATTCCATCAAATTTCGCCGTATCAGGGTCTTGTACCATTGTTAGCCCACCTTCTCCTTTTATGTTTCGTAGACCAAGTGTTCCTTCTGTACCTGTACCACTAAGAATTATTCCAACAGCTCTGTCTTTTTGATCCTCAGCAAGTGATTTAAAAAAATAATCGATTGGTCTTCTTTGTTTCCTGTCTTTGTGAGCATCTAGCAAATGTAATTTCCCATTGAGTATCGCCATTTCCTTATTCGGTGGAATGACATAAATATTTTCAGGGGACACAGTAGTTCCATCTATAACTTCAGAAACTTTCATCTTGGTATATTTTGAAAGAAGTTCTGATAATAGACTTTTATGAGTTGGATCAAGGTGTTGAATTAAAACAAAAGCCATCCCAGAATTATCAGGCAGAGCCTGAAAGAAATCTCTAAAAGCTTCAAGACCTCCAGCTGAAGCACCTATGCCAACAATGAGAAAGTCATCAATTTTTTCTAAACTTTTTTTTGATTTCATTTTTAAAAATTTTTACAAGCTTATGTGAAAATGTAAAAGAAATAATTAAAATTTCGCAATGCAAAATAGCTAAATTTTTGGGGATTTTTAAAGAAATCTATGTAAAATTTAGTAGTTAAAGCATATCTTTATTGTTATTCGTATCTGTTTTATACATGGCTTTTATAACAAAAAGTTAATCAATCACTCAATCCTATAAATGGTACTCTTTATAATGTTATCCTAAGAAGATGATATCAAATTCTTTTCTATTATATACTAGCAATGGAATCTTTGAATGCTTCAACAATTTCTTTGTAAGACTATGGTGAAACCACTTTTTAAATAAAGTCGTCGTATAAGTTATAACTGATAATAGATCAACATTATTATTCAATATATATCTAATAATTGCTTTTTCTACATCATCATCTACAAGCTTTTCAAATTTAATTTGATCATAATCAGAATTTTTCACCAACTCCTTAAGTTTTAACAAACTCCAGTTTGATGCTGAACCGTCCCGATCAACATGTAATATGGTCATTGAAGCATTATTGAATTTGGCAAAACTAATTGCTTGATTGATTAAATAAGATTCGTCTAACCGTAAATCTGTTACAAATAAAATAGTTGAAATTTTTTTGAATGTCGCCATTTCTGGAATGATTAGAACAGGAACAGGAGAATGTTGTGTTATTTTTTTAGCTGTGCTCCCAAGAAACCAACTCTTGGAATTTTCACCTTTTGTCCCGGTTACAATAAAATCATAAGATTCTTTGTCGTTTAAATAATCGATTGAATTTGTTATACTATCCATTTTGAAACAAGGTTCGATGGTCAAATTTAACGCTGGGAAATAATCTTTTAGATATGTTATTTCATTATTTAATTCAATCAAAGAAGCAATTTTTAAATCTTCTTTTTTTGTGGTCATTAAATCAAAACTCACTTTTGAATCTAATGCATTCAAAAAAGTGTATTTAATCTCTTCATTTCCGAACAAATTTATGGCATATATTGCTGCATTTCTGGAATTCTTGGAAAAATCTGTTGTAAGGAGGATATTCTTCATTTTGTTACAAATTAATGAGCAAAGCTCATCGCAAAGGAACTGCTTTAAGGTAAGATAAGGAAAAACAAAAGTTTTTGATTGGATTGATATTTATTATTGTTTTTTAAGAAAAGTTTATTTATTTAAAAGCCGATAGCTGTTCTCTCTAAACTTTTTTCATCTAATATTCTTATTTCCTGACCGTTAGTCTCTAACACGCCCTCTTTTTTAAATTCTGACAATGTTCTTATCAATGATTCTTTTGCAGTACCAACCATATTTGCTAAATCTTCTCTTGAAATATTAATTATATTATTAGTATCGGTTTGGTTAGCAGATTTTGTTAATAGTTTAATGAGGATATCGGCCAATCTTTCTCTCACAGGAGAATATGCTAGCTGAAGTAATTTTTTTTCCCTATCAACAACGTCTTTTGATAAAAGTTTAATGAAATTAGTCGCTACATCTCGGTTCTTATAAATGAGATCAAGAAATTCCTGTTTATGGATTACCGCTAGTTCTGTTGATTCAATGGCTACAGCAGATTCACCATAAGCCCCTTCCTCAAATAATGACATATATCCGAAAAAATCACCCTCGCCATGTATTTCATGAACATAAGACTTGCCATAGTTATCAGATCTAAAACATTTTACATTTCCCTTAACAACATAATATAAAGTATGTGCTTGATCATCTTCTCTGAAAATGGTTTCTTTATTGTTAAATGATTTTGTCTTTCGTTCATTGGACAAATCCTTGAATTCCCTAAATCCTTTTGCTTGTTCAATGAAATTATTGAGGTTGTTTTGGCCTGAATCACGATTAATTTTTAAACTTTGAGATTTTGCTAATCTTGCTTCAATTGTTTGGATTAATTCTAATTCTTCAAAAGGCTTTGTAAGATAATCATCAGCACCGAGATTCATCCCTTTTCTAAAATCTGATTTATCAGCTTTTGCAGTTAAAAAAATAAATGGAATAGTAGAAGTTTCAGGATTTCGACTTAAAATTTGCAATACACCATAACCATCTAATTCTGGCATCATAATGTCGCAAATAATGATATCAGGTTTATTTGTTTTTGCAACCCGAACACCTTCTTTACCGTTTTCGGCTGTTGTCACAAAAAAGTCTGCCAATTCTAAAATTTCCTGTGTAGTTTCCCTAACTTCGGGATTATCTTCGATAAGTAAAACTTTTTTCATCAGTAGTGGTTTTTGTCTTAATATTTACTCTTAAATATATTACAATAATCTTAACAAGATATTCATTAATCACGAAATCAATCAAATATAAAAAGTAGCTTAATGTAAGGAGAAAACAATTGTTAACTGTAAGAGTGACAATTATCATTGTTTTGAGCTATAAAAAGAAGTTGGAACTTTTATTTTCAATTCAATCCTTTCGTGCCTCAAGTATTGCCTCATTTTATTCCGCAACAAATTCAAGTGAACTTGATTCGTTGTTGCATGTCATTCGGTATATTGAAATGAATTTGCGGAGAGAGGGGGATTATTTCAAGATCCCCAAAACGAGGAACCTTGACCACAATAATTTGATGAATCCAATTCTTCATTCTTCAGAATTGCTTCGCTTTAAATAATAAAGAATTAAGCGAGCTTATTCTTTATTATTTTTTGCTCAGCTTAATTCATCAAATTATTTTGCGGAGAGAGGGGGATTCGAACCCCCGTTACGTTGCCGTAAACACGCTTTCCAGGCGTGCGCGTTCAACCACTCTGCCACCTCTCCTGATTTAAGGGAAGCGAAAATACTAAAAATAAATAACATTCACTTGGCTTTATAAGCATCAATCAAAGCAATTTTCAATAACTTCGTAATATGTTAAATTTCGAAGTTATCAACCCGACAAAAATCGTTTTTGGAAAAGACCAATTAGAACGTATTCCACAATTAATTACTGAATTTTCTGCAAAGAAAAGAATCCTTTTAGCCTATGGCGGAGGAAGTATTAAAACAACTGGAATTCTAAATAAAATTCTGACACATTTAACCGATTTTGAAGTAATCGAGTTTGGTGGAATTGAAGCGAATCCCCAGTTTACAACCTTGATGAAAGGAGTTGAATTGGCGCGTGAAAAAGATATTGATTTCATACTTGCTGTTGGAGGAGGTTCAGTAATTGACGGTGTAAAATTCATGACTGGTGCTTTTTATTATGAAGGAGATGCATATGAAGTTTTGCAACGTAAAGAAGGAAAAGTTTTTACTCAAGCTTTACCTTTTGGGACATACTTGACATTACCTGCAACCGGTTCAGAGGCAAACTCTGGCGCTGTTATAAGTCGTGATGAATTGAAAGAAAAATTGACAATGGGTGGCCCCTTATTTTTCCCAAAGTTTTCCGTTTGTGACCCAACAGTGGTTGCGACCTTACCTAAAAAACAAATTGCAAACGGAATCACAGATGCATTTATGCACACTCTAGAACAATATTTAACGTTCCCAACAGCCAATCTTTTACAAGAACGACAAGCAGAAGCGATTCTTCAAACCTTGATTGAAATTGGTCCGGAGGTAATTGAACACCCAAATAATTATAAATATGCGTCCAATTTAATGTTGTGTGCTACACATGCGTTAAATGGAAATTTACGTTGTGGTGTTCCAACAGATTGGACAACCCACATGATTGGACATGAATTAACTGCAATTTATGGAATTGATCATGCGCGGACGTTGGCAATTATTGCTCCTCGCTTGTACGAAAATCAGTTTGAAAACAAAAAGGAGAAATTGGTGCAATATGGAAAACGTGTTTGGAATTTAGAAGGAAGCAATCAAGAAATTGCCGAACAAGCAATCGTGAAAACAGAAACATTCTTTCAATCTTTAGGTATTCATACGAAAATTTCAGATTATTCAGCCGATACAGACCACATTGCCGAAATTATCAAAACGAGATTTATTGAAAGAGGATGGTTAGCAATGGGAGAAAGACAGGCGATCACTCCAACAGATGTTGAATCAATTGTTTTGAATGCTATTTAATGGCTTTAAGTTCTATATTCAAAATTAGAAAAGAAGCAACTCCAGCATTATTGGAATTGCTTAACAACACGACACTTGGTACAAATGGTGCGAAATACCGTCATTTGGATACTACCTCAAGGATTTTAGAAGCAGATAATCCGCTTTTTTTATCAATGGAACGGAATAATAAAGTAATCGGAAATGTTACTTTTTGTCAACGCGATAAATTTTGGTATATCCGTTACTTTGCTTTTCATTCTTTTACTCAAGCCGGAAATAAAAAGAAAAATACGGACAAAGGGAATTCTTTTTTGAAACGAGAATTAAATCAGTTTTTTGATGAGGTATTTGAAGGAAAACATTCTGATGAACCAGTGGAATCCATGTATGCCTATATCGACCCAAGAAATGATCGAAGCAAATGGATGAGTGAGAATTTTGGATTCAAGGTCATTAGTCAATTGGCCACTCAAAGTTTTAGCCGTTTTTACCCTAAACTATCACCTCGAGTTGAGCTAATTTCTGATTGGAATGAGATTAAAGAAATTGTCGAAAAACATTATAATCAGCACAACTATTTCTTTTTAACACATGCTAAAAAAGCTCCTTTTTATGTTTTAAAAGACGCGAATGGAGAAATATTAGCGTTTACACGAGTAACAAAAGTGAATTGGGAAATCGTACGTTTACCTGGAAAAATGGGAGGATTATTAACTAAGATTATTCCTTTCATCCCTTTTTTAATGAAGCTTATAAAACCCAAAAACCATATTTTTTTAGTTCCAGAAATTGTGTTCTCAAAAGACAGTGATCCAAATCTTCTGGAAGAATTGTTTTCGTCAATTTTAGCACAAGAAAAATGTAATTTGATACTTTGGTGGATAGATGGACAAGATCCACTTTACAGATCTATCAAGGACAAAATGCATTGGGGATTTTTTAATAAACTCATTGGCGTAAATCCAGTCGATGTGGTGGAAAGAAGAAATCCAACTTCAAAAGCTATTTCTAAAGGTCCCGTTTTTGTGACTGCATTTGATATGGTGTAAAAAGAACATAGACCGCCGTTTAGAACATAGACCGCTTCGCTGATAGAACCTAGAGCATAGATTAGTCCAATTGAACCAATCTATTACTGTGAATTTTCTATAAGTTATTGTATAGAATTGAGATTAATAAAGTTCTCAAGAACCAATCCATGCTCTATGCTCCATGTTCTATGCTCCATATCCCATGTTCTAATTATATTTGCATCATGAAGTACTTAATCATTGGTCTTGGAAATCCTGGTGAAAAATATGCTGAAACACGTCATAACATCGGGTTCAAAGTGGTTGAAGCCTTTGCCAAAGAACGCGAAGGGAAATTTGCTTTAAACAAACAAGCCGAAGTGGCTGAAGTGAAATTCAAAGGAAGAACGATCATTTTGATTAAGCCAACAACTTTTATGAACCTTTCTGGAAAAGCAGTAAATTACTGGATGCAGGCAGAGAAAATCCCGAGAGAGAATATTTTGGTTATTACAGATGATTTGGCCTTACCTTTTGGCAAGTTGCGTATGAAAGGAAAGGGCAGTGATGGAGGCCATAATGGGTTAAAGGACATTCAAGCAACACTTAATTCTCAGGAATATGCACGGTTAAGATTTGGTGTTGGAAGTGAGTTCAATAAAGGTCAACAAGTGGATTATGTGCTAGGTGAATGGTCAAATGAAGAAAAAGAGACTTTAAACGAGCGTATAAAAATTGCGACAGAATTTATCAAAGGGTTTACAACAATTGGCTTGGGAATGACCATGACGAATTGGAATAATAAGTGATTAATTAGCCCTTATTTAAGTAAATAAAGGTTAAAATATCCCATATTTTCTTGTTATTTTTGTTTCTTCAAATCAGATTGTAATTAGATGAAAAGAGTAAAAATTGTTGACGTTTTAAATCAACCGCAAGTTGGACAAGAAATCCTAATTAAAGGATGGGTAAGAGCTTTTAGAAGTAACCGTTTCATTCAAATAAATGACGGGTCAACCATAAATACTTTACAAGCTGTCGTTGATTTTGAGAAGTTTGATGAAGCAATTTTAAAAAAAATAACTACTGCTGCAGCAGTTGGATTGAAAGGAATTTTAATTGATTCTCAAGGTTCTGGTCAGGCAGTTGAATTACAAGTGACAGAAATTGAAATCATCGGTGAAGCAAATCCAGATGATGTTCAACGAACTGTAATGCAACCAAAGAAACATAGCTTAGAATTTTTGCGCGAACAAGCACATTTGCGTTTTAGAACAAATACGTTTGGTGCAGTTTTTAGAATTCGTCATGCAGTGGCTTATTCAATTCACAAATACTTTAACGACAAAGGGTTTTTCTATTTACATACACCAATTATCACAGGTTCAGATGCTGAAGGAGCGGGAGAGATGTTTCGAGTAACGAATTTAGATCCGAAAAATCCACCATTAAATGAAGATGGGACTGTAAATTATAAAGAAGATTTCTTCGGAAAGGCTGTTAACCTAACTGTTTCTGGACAATTGGAAGCAGAATTAGCGGCGTTAGCTCTAGGCCAAGTTTATACGTTCGGACCTACTTTCAGAGCGGAAAATTCAAATACATCGCGCCATTTAGCAGAATTTTGGATGATTGAACCAGAAGTTGCGTTCAATGATTTGTTGGACAACATGAATTTGACAGAAGATTTCTTGAAATATATTTGCCAATATGTGATGGACAATTGTGCGGACGATTTGAATTTTTTAAATGATAGAGAGGTTCAAGAACAAGCACAAAAACCGCAAAACGAACGCAATGAATTAACATTAATCGAACGATTGAAATTTGTTGTAAACAATGAATTCAAACGATTGACATACACAGAAGCAATTGATGTTCTAAGAAATTCAAACCATTATAAAAAGAAAAAATTTCAATACGAAGTTTCTTGGGGAATTGATTTGCAAAGTGAACACGAGCGTTATTTAGTTGAAAAAGAATTTAAATGTCCAGTGATTTTAACTAATTATCCTGCAGAAATTAAGGCATTTTACATGCGTCAAAATGATGATGGAAAAACAGTTGCAGCAATGGATGTTCTTTTTCCAGGAATAGGTGAAATTGTTGGTGGTTCTCAACGGGAAGAAAGAATGGATATTTTGAAAAAGAAATGTGCAGATTTTAAAATCGACGAGGAAGAATTATGGTGGTATATGGACACACGAAAATTCGGATCTGTTCCACACGCTGGGTTTGGTTTAGGTTTCGAAAGAATGATCATGTTTGTTACAGGAATGACAAATATCCGAGATGTAATACCTTTCCCACGAACACCTCAAAATGCTGAATTTTAAAAGAATTTAGTATATTTAGTCAAGATTGATAGCAGAAACGAATGGCCTTAAAACAATATCTCGCTCAGAAACTCGAACAACGACTTTCTCCACAACAAATTCAATTGATGAAATTGTTGCAGGTTCCGACTATGGAATTGGATCAAAGAATCAAACAAGAAATTGAAGAGAATCCGGCTTTAGAAGAAGGAGCAGAAGAGAAGGATGAAGATGAATTCGACAATGAAGATGACTACGATAAAGACGATGACAACGACAAAGATGATGATGCCGATTTCGACATTTCAGCATACATAGATGAAGACGGTTCTGATTATAAAACAAAAGCAAATAACACAAGTAAAGATGATGAGGAACGTGTAATTCCATTATCTGGTGAGCAGTCATTTCAAGAGAAAATGTCAGAACAATTGCATTTGTTAGACATGGACGATACACAATTCATGATTGCTGATACGATTATTGGAAACTTGGATGAATCGGGTTATTTAAACCGTGAAATTGAAGCAATAGTTGATGATTTGGCTTTTTCTGCCAATATTACAACAACTGAAAAAGAAGTTGAAGACGTATTAATAATTATCCAAGATTTAGATCCTGCGGGTGTTGGTGCAAGAGACTTGAAAGAATGTTTATTGATTCAAATAAACCGCAAACAAGATGGAGATATCACAAAATATACAGCCAAAATTATTCTAGAACAATTCTTTGATGAATTCACAAAGAAACATTACGAGAAGATCTCTAAAAAACTAGAAATCGAAGATCAAGATTTAAAAGAAGCTGTTGCCGAAATTCTTAAATTGAATCCAAAACCAGGAGGTTCAATGAAAGAATCTTCTAAAAATCACCAACAGATTATTCCTGATTTCATGATCACAGAATTTGAAGGTCGATTAGAATTGTCATTAAACGGAAGAAATGCACCGGAATTAAAAGTTAGCAGAGAATATGAGCAAATGCTTAGAACATATGCTGAAGGAGCAAAAACTTCGAAATCGGATAAAGATGCTTTACTATTTGTGAAACAAAAATTGGACGGAGCAAAATGGTTTATTGACGCAATTAAACAACGTCAAAACACTCTGTTATTGACAATGAATGCAATAATGGAGTATCAAAAAGAATACTTCTTGACAGGTGATGAGACGAATTTCAAACCGATGATATTAAAGGATATTGCTGAAATCGTTAGTTTGGATATTTCTACAATTTCGCGTGTTGCAAACAGTAAATATGTTCAAACTGGATACGGAATTTTCTCTCTGAAATACTTTTTTTCTGAATCATTATCTACAGACTCTGGAGAAGAAGTATCAACACGTGAAGTAAAGAAAATATTATCAGAAGCGATTGAAGGCGAAAAAAAGAAACGACCACTTACAGATGAAAAATTGGCTGATTTACTCAGAGAAAAAGGCTATAATATTGCACGAAGAACTGTTGCTAAATACCGTGAACAGTTGAATATTCCTGTTGCTCGATTAAGAAAAGAGTTATGAAAATACTGGCTGAAATTCTTTCTTGGGTTTTCCTACCGTTATTGACACCTGTTTACGGATTGTTAATTGCTATGTACGTGATTTCACAACCATTTCCTGTTGATGCTCACGAATCACTTTATTTATTGCCTGATACCGCTAAAGTTGCTATTTTCTATATGTTTTTAATTTTTAGTGTGATCGCTCCTGGTGTTTCCTTTGTGATTCTTCGAAAGCAAAATATTATCACAACAATTGATATGGAAAATCAAAAGGAAAGAAATATCCCGATGTTTATTACACTTGCCTATTGTTTGATTTTGTATTCTATTTTTATTTATATATCCAAAGATAATTCTCTTCCAAAATTTGTTTATGCACTTCCATTTTCTGGAATTTTTGTCACAGTAATTTACACATTTATAAATCGTTGGATTAAAATAAGTCTTCACGCGGGTGGAGTAGGAATAATGAGTGGATTTTTATTTGCCTATGCTATTGAGCAAGCAGAATTTCAATTTTGGATTTTAATTTTTGCAATTATCGCATCTGGATTAACAATTTCGGCACGTTTATTTCTAAAGAAACACACGCAATTAGAAGTTTACACTGGTTGGTCACTAGCCGTTATAATGACGTTTTTAGTTAATTATTTATACCCTATTGGGTAAATCAAAACAAAAAAAATGAAATCTCCAATTTTGAAAATTACATTTATTTTTACACTTTTATTGATCTTAGTTTCATGTGGTGGAGCAAGTAAAGGAAAAGGAATCAACCTTTTCACAATCGATCAAGATAGAGCTCTTGGGGCTCAAGTAGCACATGAAATTGATAGTAATAAAACGGAATACCCAGTATTGGATTCTGCTCAAAACAAAGAAGTCTACAAGTATTTGTATAAAGTGCGTGATAACATTTTGAACTCAGGGAAAGTCGATTTAAAGGATGAATTCGCTTGGAGATTAAGAGTTATTCATGACGACAGTACATTAAATGCATTTTGCACTCCTGGAGGATACATCTATATTTATACTGGGATTTTGAAGTTTTTGGATTCAGAAGATGAGTTAGCTGGGGTTCTAGGTCATGAAATTGGTCATGCAGATATGCGTCATTCTACAAGACAAATGACAACAATGTTTGGGTTACAAATTCTATTGGATGTTTTAGCTGGGGATAGAGTAGCGTTGAGTCAAATCACAGGAGCGCTAATTGGATTGAAATTTTCGCGAAAACACGAAGAAGAAGCAGATGAGAAGTCCGTTGTTTATTTATGTCCAACTCAGTATAACGCTGACGGTGGAGCTGGTTTCTTTGAAAAGATACAAGCGATGGGTGGAGAGCGTCAACCAGAATTTTTAAGCACTCATCCAGACCCAGGAAATAGAATTGAGCATTTTCATAACTCGAAAGTTACATTGGGCTGTAAAGGGGATAAAAAATTTGAATCAGAATATGCTGCAA
>JBEAUV010000014.1:0-27199 GCA_041161265.1 Bacteroidota bacterium
TTCAATTCATCTTCTCTTCCTGGATATGCTTCTATATATTCGTGCAACCAAACAGCCCAATTTCTAGAAGTCGAAAATTTATCTCCTTCTAAATTTAAAAATTCATAAGCTGGAACATTATCAGGCAATATTAAATCACCGTGATCTTTCAATAAAATTGGAAATATAACTGCATGAAATACAATATTATCTTTTCCAATAAAATGGATTAGTTTTCTATCGCCAGTCCAATAATCTTCCCAATTTTTGTTGTTGTCTAATGCAAATTGTTTTGTAGCTGAAATGTACCCAATCGGCGCATCCAACCATACGTATAACACTTTCCCTTCTGCATTTGGAAGAGGCACTTTTACTCCCCAGTCCAAATCGCGTGTCATTGCTCTAGAATGCAAACCACCATCAATCCAAGACATACATTGTCCAATTACTTGGTTTCTCCATGGTTTCGGATCATGTTGCTGAATTCCATCTAATTTCCCTTCTTTAATCCAATCTCTTAACCAATCTTCGTGATTGGCCATCGGCAAATACCAATGTGAGGTTGTTCTCAAAACGGGTGTTTTACCGCTTAGAGTAGAAGTTGGATTAATTAATTCTGTTGGACTCAAATCACTACCACATTTTTCACACTGATCTCCGTATGCACTCGGATTTTTACATTTCGGACATTCTCCAGTAATATATCGATCGGCTAAAAATTGTTCGTATTCTTCGTCGTAATATTGTTCAGAAGTTTCTTCGGTAAATTTCCCTTTTTCATATAGTTTTAAAAAGAAATCTTGCGATGTTTTATGGTGAATTTCAGAAGAAGTTCTGTGAAAAATATCAAATGAAATATCGAAATCTGTAAAAGCTTTACTAATAATTAAATTGTATTTATCAACAATTTCTTGAGGAGTAATTCCCTCTTTTTTTGCGCGTAAGGTAATTGCAGCACCATGTTCATCACTCCCACAAATAAAAGCAACATCGTGCTTATTCATCCTTAAAAAACGGACGAAAATATCGGCAGGAAGATAAACGCCTGCAACATGACCTAAATGTAATGGGCCGTTTGCATAAGGTAAGGCTGCGGTAACGGTATATTTTGCTTTTGACATCAGAATTTTAATTGAAAAAGCAAAGATACAGAGAATTCAGGATTCTTAATTCAGGATTCCGAAACATTGTCGAAAATGAGCTTGATTTTTTAAAGGAAGTTTTAAATTTTGCAATCTAATTGTACTTCTTTTTCAATAAATCGAATATTGAAAGTTTCTAATTCTACTAGTATCGGATTATAAACTTCAGGTTGGATTGGAAGTGTTACTCCTTTAGTTGTTAAATCACCATTTAAAATCATTTTAGATGCAATTGCAACTGGCAATCCAACGGTATTTGACATTGATGTAAACGTATGGTCTTCGCCAATATTCACCATAGAGGACGTTATTGAATGATGTTCTCCATGAAATTCATATTCAAATTCATGGTACATTACAAGCATGTCTTTATCAGCAGGTTCTAAAACCCATTTACCGACAAGGATTTTTTCTAACATTTGTGCAGGTGATGCGTCACTTACTCCAAGTGGAGTAATACTTTCAAAAATTCCTAACCATTCAAATTTTTCATAAAGATCCTGTCGGTCTTCTCTCAAAAAATCTTTGAATTTGTCTTCAACAGAACGATAAGGTCTATAAGGTAAAAATGCATTTAGGAATGATCGTGGAGTTAAATATTCTGAATTTTCCATTTTATAAGAATCATCTGTCATTCCTAATTCAATAAATACATTCCATGCTTGACAAAATCCAGGTCGACGCAATGTCCCTCTGAAAATTGTTGGTATCGTTTCTAAACCGTATGTTTTTCTATAGGAAAGCGAATCACGATTAGCATAACCATCAAATTCTCCATATCCTTCTATACCAGTAGTGAATAACCGACTAAATAGTCGATTGTACGGAACATACTTGTATTCATTGTGATCTATGAAGCACGATGCACCTCCTTGCCCGGCAAGAACAACATTTCTAGGGTTCCATGTAAATTTATAATTCCATGGATTATTATCACTTTCTGGAGCCATTAGTCCACCACAAAATGATTTGAACGAAGTAACCGTTGCTCCTTTAGCTTGAATTGCATGAATGATTTTCATTGCACTCATGTGATCAATTCCTGGATCAACACCAATTTCATTCATGATGATTATTCCAGCTTCTTTTGCTTGTTCATCTAATTCTTTCATTTCTTCCGAAATATAAGAAGGTGTAATGAGATTCGTTTTTAATGCAATACAATCTTTGGCTACATCAACATGAAAACGAGCTGGGAGCATCGAAATCACAAGATCTGCCTTTTCTATTTCAGGTCTTCGTTCAAGTGAATCTAATGCATTAAAAGATAAAGCAATTCCATTGTCATGACCGTTAAGTTTTCTATTAACAAGATCTATATCTTGATCTACGATTCTTACTTTCCAATTATATTGAGTTGAATTTTCTAAGAGATATCGAATCAAAGACGAAGCTGAAAGTCCAGCACCAAGAATTAAAATTGTTTTCATGTTCATATTAGCTTAACACGGCAAATGTACTGATTGCAATTTAAAGGAACATTGTTAAATTGAGTATATTTTAATCGTAGTTTGTTAAATTAGCAACAAACAGATTAAAAGAATCAAACAATATTATCTGCTATTTTAATTTTTCGAGATGAGATTTTTGTTTTAACAAATAAATAATAAAGAGATTGTAAAAGGATACTTTCGTGAAGTCATTTCATTTATTGGAGTTAGAATTATTATTACCTTTGAAAGGTAAATTTTAAACAAAATTGCGGATGAAAATTATTTTATTTGTTGGATACTTAGTTGTGTTTTGTCCTTTGGTTTTTGCACAAAAAAAAGGAATTATTCGATACACCGTAACAGCTGAAAAAATGGACACATCCATGGACGCTACGATGTCGGCTGCATTGTTAAAAAAGAGTGAGTTTTCATTTAGTTTTAAAAATAAGAGAAGAGAAAGAGTGCATTTAAAAGCGGGAACTTTTTTTGAGTTTGTAACGATTTTCGATTATAGAAAAGGTAGTTTTTTAAGGCTGACTGATGATCAAAAAATCAAAGTATCAAATGAAGGATATATTGTTGTGCCGTCAGATAGTATTAAGTATTCGAAAACAATCTATACTTTATTAGAGGATACTATGACTATTATGGGGTATAAATGTTATAAGGCAATTACAGAAACAAAATTCGGTCAATTGACCTGCTGGTATACAAAAGAGATTAAACACAATTTTAAAGGAATAGATTTTATTCAAATTGATGTCCCTGGAATGCCTCTTTATTTTATGTCGAATTCAGATAAAGTTATGTTAACTTTTAGTGTAAAGTCAATTAATAAGTTAAGTCGTCAAGATCGAAAAAATCTTCAATATAAAACACCTGAAGGATATATTTTAGGACCCTCTTCCATAAAGAAAAGGATTTAAAATGTTTAGTTTGATTTCGAAGAAATTTCAAAAGAAATTAGTTTTTGATAACTCTCAAAAATTTACCTAAACCATTTTCAGTTTCTACTCTTACTACGTAAGTCCCGTCCGCAAATGTGCTAATGTCAAAGTTGAATTCAACTTCAGTACTTTGAATAGTTACATAATTAAGAATTTTACCAGTTAAGTCATAAAGAGTAATAGTTTCTATTTTGATATCATCATTCCATTGTATCTTGAATATTCCATTCGTTGGATTTGGTGAAAGATTCACTGTATTCAAGGACAATACATCAACTCCGGCCAATGAATATGTGTATATTTCTGAAGTTCTAACACATCCATTTAAATAGGTAACGGAAACTGTGTAATCACCATTTGCGGTTGGAATAATGTTTTGGAAATTGCTATTAACAATTGCAATATCATTAATAAACCATTCGTAAGACACCCCAATAGCAGAGGAAATAAATTCTCCACCGCTGTATGAAATAACCGGTTGTGGTGCACTATTCACAGTTATTGACTCAATAGCAGAAACGCATGTTGTTGAGTTCCCAAATACAAAATGGGACGATTGATTTCCACCATCAATTTGTGTAACACCTTCTAAATTTTCAACTCTGCTGATAGTCGTTATTGAAGTTAATGGAAGGTTTCCTAATTGTTGGTTATCATTTCTGCCTGACCCCCAAACTGTACCATCATTTTTAAGGAAAAGAGAATGGTGTCTTCCTGCTGCAACTTCAACTACCGCATCAATATCTGTTAAATGAACAGGAGAATCTTGAGGAGTTAAATTCCCAATTCCTAATTGACCAAAGTTGTTGGCACCGGTTGAATAAACTCTATTATTATTTGTGACAATTAAAGTATGTGCATTGCCTCCAGCAACTGAAATTACATTATCTAATCCTGATAATGAAGGTGAGGTTCTATTGTTCAAATCATTCAACCCTAACTGTCCAGAGCTATTATTTCCCCAAACATAAAGTGAACCACTATTATCGATTGCCATTGAGTGATAATCTCCGGCACTAATTTTAGTAATATTGGATAACCCAGGAATTTGAGTGAAAACATTGGATGAAAGAATCGTCCCAAGACCAAGCTGTCCGAAATCATTGTTCCCTGTGGTCCAAACAGTTCCATCAGATTTTAATGCAAGGAAATGTATTTTTCCAGCTTCAACATTAGTAAAACCGGTCATTCCTACGACCCACTGTGGGGTGTTAAAAACGGTTGTATTTCCAAGTCCAAGTTGACCTTCATTGTTATCTCCCCATGTAAAGAGTTCACCGTTGGTCGTAACTACAACTGAGCTGTTCTCCGCTGCTGCCACGTCAGATATAGTTGGTAATGTCGTTATGAGAACAGGTAAATTACTTGCAGTATATGTACCATTTCCGATTTGACCTGATGAGTTATCCCCAAATACGAACAATTGACCTAAACCATCAACTACCATGGTATGATTTATTCCCGAAGAAATTGAAGAGATATCTGTCAAATTTGCAGCTTGAGATGGATACATGTTAGTTAAATTCGAACCATCACCAAATTCTCCATTTGAATTATATCCCACAGACCAAAGCTCTCTGTTTCCACCATGTGTAGTTTCAAGAGAGTAATTGCCCGAGTTGTATACAACAAGTGATGAATCTGTTTGACCTAATATTTGTACACCATCCATATACCATTGGTTTCCGAATGGATTGTTAGAATACAAAATGATTGAATCGCCTTCACAGAATATAGTTGAACCATTGTTGGTTATTGTCGGCTCTTGATATACTTGTGCATAAATTGTTTGATTATCGGTTTGAGTGCATCCTGTAGCTATTGAATATCCATTCAAAGTGATAATATCACCATCATTCAAACCATTAAGACTAAAATTGTTATTTGAGGATTGAGTTCCTTGAGAAATAGAGTTCACGAATATTTCATATTCATCAGCACCAAAGGCTTGTAAATCAAAGGAAGTACCTTCACAAATCATGAAACTCGAAGGGTTTGCAATTGTTGATATATCAAGAGTATTTACAGTGAAATTTAATGTTTGTAGTGCATTTGTTGAACATTCTGAATTATATCCAATTAATGTTATTACCTGTCCATTTAGAAGTTGATCTGTAACATAAACTGGAAGTGAAATTCCTAATGAAATTCCGTCAATGAAGTATTCATATTCCATTGCTCCACTTCCTGTGAATGTAACGGCATCGCCATAACAAATAGTATTATCTGGATCTGAACTTGTCAATGTTGTCGTCGGATAATTGAAGACACTGAATTCAAATGAAGAATTTGCATTGGATATACAAGTATTCGTCATTCCTTGCACGGTTACAATATCACCGTCATTAAGTAAATTGTTAAAGGTATTAGTATTACTGAAAACTCCTTGTGCGATGCCATTTATATAAAATAAATAATCAGCAGCTCCACTAGCTACCAATTGTGTTGGAGTATCCGAACATAAAACAGTATCTTCTAAATTAGACAAGCTTACAACTGGGGAATTTGAAACGGAAAAAGTAATTCCTGGTGTCGAATAATCAATGCAGCTGGAAGTTTGACCTTGAACAGTAACTGTTTGACCATTGGAAAGAGAAGAGGTCGTGAAAACAGCATTGGTCGAAGGCGTACCTTGTGATACTCCATTTACAAAGAACTCATAACTTGTACCTCCCGAAGCTGTAAAATTAACAACATTGCCGCTACAAAGAATATTGTCAGCATCATCAGAAATCATAGTAACATTAGGTGTTGGTGAAACCACCATATTAATCTGTGTCGCACTTGCAGATGTGCAACCTGCTCCAGTTGAACCTGTTAAGGTTACGATGTCCCCATTGATCAATGTACTTGTTGTAAATGTTGGTGTTGATGAGGTAAGTAGTCCATTTACTAAGAACTGATAGTTCACGGCTCCAGTACCATTAAAGGTAACCGATTCTCCCGAACAAATATTTCCGTCTCCAGATAGGATAACTAACGGATTTTCTAAAACTGAAATGTTTGTTAATACATTATCATCACACGCATTTGGACTTGTGACTATCAATTCAAGGCTATAATTACCATTCAATAATCCAGACGCATTGAAGGTGTTGGATGTGGATTGAGATACCCCATTAACAAAAAACTCATAAGTTGAACCTGCAATGTTGGAGGAACCAGTATAAACTTGAGCAGCATTCTGACAGAAAACGGATGATCCTGTCATTGTTGCAACAGGATTTGGATTTACAACCATTGTTATGGTATCAAGTCCAGGACTTGGACATCCATCATTATAAGCTCTTACAAAAATGATTGCTCCATTTGTTAAAGTAGTGGATGTAAAAGTATTTGAACCGCTTGGTAATCCTTGGGAAGTAGTATTCACAAAAAACTGATAGTTATCAGCAACTGAAACAGAAGCAGTGAAAGTAACTAATTCACCTGAACAAATTGGATTTGCAGAAACGGTTAAGTTGGTTACTGGTAATTCAATGGCATTCACATTAACCGTATTTGTTGTTGCACTACATCCTGTTACAGTATTTGTAGCAATAACATAAATACTATTGTTTCCGAATGGAAGTGAATTTGTTGTATATGACCCAGCTCCAGTAAATGAACTTACTCCATTAACAAAATATTGATAGGAATTACCTCCTGTTCCAGTAAACATTATGCTTTGCCCTTGACAAATAATATTGTTTGCATCATTCGTATAAATGGATGGATTGGGATTTGCATTTACATTGATAACTATATTATCAGTACTTGTGCAGCCTGCGTTGCTTCCGACAACTGACAATAAATCTCCATTTGTAATTGAACTTAACGAATAAGTATTTAATGGTCCGTTATACAAAAGATTTCCATTTTGAAAAAATTGATAATTGGTAGCAATAGCCGAGGTTGCTATTAAATTTACCGTTTGTCCTTGGCAGATTGTGTTTCCGATATCAGATGCTAACGTAGTAATTGGAGTATTGATTACGTTGAAAACTAAAATGTTTGAGGTATCAACACATCCAAAGGTTGAGCCAGTAACGGTAATTACATCGGTATTATTCAATGAATCAGTTAAATAGAATGCGTTTGTACTTAAAGCCCCAAATGGGTTACCATTCAAATAATATTGGTATAAGTTCGCATTGTTTGCAGTAAAGAGAACATTGGTTCCTTCACAAACGGAATTAGTTGGTTCTGTACTGGTCAAAACAACATTAGGAATAGGGTTAACTAAATGTACAATAGTATTAGAAATATTAGAGAAACATCCAGCAGCATTCTCAACCATTACATTTACCTGTCCTCCATTAGGAATATTAGTAATAGGAAATGATGATAGGGTTGTGTCAGCATATAATACTGAATTCAAAAAATAGTGATACCTCACTGCAGTCAAAGGCCCAACAGTAAATGTTACTGTATCATATACACAAATGACATTATTTGCATCGTTGGAAACAAAAGAGCTTATTACTGGTAATGTATTTACTGTAAATGTCAAAATGTTGGAGGTGTCTGAACACAATGTAGAGTCATTTCTTCCAATAACTAAGAACACATCACCGTTGACAATTGAAGTTGTTATATAAGGTAAGGCCGTAAACGGAGTAATTGCTACACCGTTTTTATAGTATTTGTATACACTGGATCCACTTGGAGTTAATGTAACAGAATCTCCAACGCAAATCGTTGTACTCGGAACAGATAATGTTACTATATCTAGAGGAATTACATCCATAACAATAGTATCACTAGACACTATACACCCATTTTGTTCCATACTAACACTGATGGTTGAGGGGTTAGATAAATTTAACGTGTCAAGTTGCGTGAAATTCAATGTAGGTATATTCACTGCAGAACCATTAATGATGAATTCGAAAATAGAAAGTGCAGGATCGAATGTTGATGTACCTGCAAAAAATGAGACCAATTCTTCAGCACACATTAACGTATCATTTATAGATGAGGTTAATGAAACGGATGGAGCATATATTCTAACTGAATCAGTAACGACGCTTTTGCATAAATTAGAATAAGTTGAAGTAAGTTGAACTTCGTAAAGACCAGGGTAGTTGTAATAATGAAGAGTAGTGTCTCCCTGAAGTATATAACCATCTCCGAAATCCCATGTATAGCTAAGATTTGCAACATCATTTAGAAAAGCGGTAGAAGCATTTACAAAGTTGACCGTATCACCATAACAGAAATTGTATATAGTGTCAATAATAGCAGTAGTTGATAATGCTGGAGAGAAATTCCAAGCACCTAGATTTCCTGAAGTATTGGTTGAGAAATAGGTTGTAAAAGTTCCAGGTATAACAATTGTTGCTGTTGAATTTTTAACGTTCAAACACATTGCATCCAAAACAGCAGAAGACGTAAAAGTATAATTTGAATTACCACTGGATTTTAAAAAAATTGAGTCTACACAAGTTCCTCGCATTGTGAATTTGTCATTTATTGTGTTATTCGATAAAGAATCAATAATTAATTTACTACCCGCTACGACTGTTAATGTATCAAATACATTGTTTCCTGATAGAGCCGAATAATTAATTGAATTGAATTTGAGTTGTACTTTATTAAATGTTTGATTATTTCCTCTAAAATAATTTGTATTAACAAGATTAGAATGATCAACTGAAATTGTAGATGTACCAGCATTGACAACTGAAGAATCACCTGCATAATCTGCATATCCGGCAATCAAATCAAGAGTGGAATTTCCTAAATTAACCAATGTTGGGGTAAAAGCCGAAGTGATTAAAAAGGCGTTAGAATGTATGTCATTATCATTAGTTTCAAAAAGTCCACCATATAAGATAATGGTATTGAAATTACCGTTGTTAAAATCATTTGTTAATGAAAGAGTATCATTTATATCGAAAGAAACGAATTCAATATTGACGTCAACATTTGCAGAATTTTGATCAAGATTAGCATTTGTATTAATAGGCTGGAATTTAAATTTACCAGCTCCTAAACCTTTATTTATAGTAAGTAATGGACTCCAAGTTACACTTTCCGAAGCTGTTAGGTCTTCCGTCATTTTTAAGAAAACAGAGTCGTCTATTGTTGACCATGTCATAGAAGCAAAATAGGAGGTATTATCTACTGTTACTGATTGATAATCAGCATTAAAAGATAGATTATCAAAAATGACATGATCGCCTTTAGAAGGAGCACAGGTCGCAGGACTTGGAGGGATATTTCCAGAATTGAAAGACCAATGATTAATATCAGTCCAATTTCCTGTGCCACCATACCAGTACAACGTATCTTCTACAGGTGCATAAGGGATGAAGTATGAAACAGTCAAATAGGCTGTGTCAACTATAAAATCTCCAGCAGGACCGGCAACTTGACGTAATACCATATTCACTAACCCGTTGGCACCCGGTAAAGTTGTTGTATTTAATTGTATTGTTGGAACTGTTGGTGGAGTCAAGGCAAGTATTGCTAAAGTTGATGCGCCAGATGTCGATACCCGGCATTTATCTAAGGTCGTTGCACCAGTAGTTTGAATGCCATTTAATGTCAGAACAGATGATAAAATTGAAGCATTAGCAGGAATAACTAGGTTAGTACTGCTTGGTATAGCAGGCGATGTTTCATTTGGGCTAATAGTATCGTTCGGAGCGACTATTAAGAAGCCAACAGATACAGTAACTATTCCTGTTCCACTGCTCCAATTTGTTGATAATGGAGTTATTATTGAATTATCTACATAGTAGGGAGAGGTTAACCCAGCTGCGACATTATCTATAATAGCATAGTCTACAACGAGATTATTACTCCATGAAAGTTTATGTCCTAATGTCGCAGCTCCATATGTGGTGTTATTTGATTTTATTGTAATTAAACTATCGCAGGTGCCAATTGCTTTTAGTTCATTGAATTCATGTATAGACAAATTCTTCATGATTAATGTTGAACCAGCACTTATGTCAAGAATTGAATGGTATTTAACACTTGGAGCTTCCACTTGAACTGATGTGCCATTAATCAATTTCACAGCATAAAGACTATCTGTTCCAGGAGTAAATATTGTTAATAAACTATCAGCAACAAAGTTGAATGTAGCACCAGTCGTGTGATAGGTAGTGAGGTTAGTTGAATTGACATTGAATTCAGTCCCCTTAACATTGAAAGTAGAATTCAAAAAGTTCAAATTCCTGGTTTGTGTCAAATGGCTACTCACAAATGAAAAAAGACTTACAGTTTTACTGTTCGTATTTAGCGTACCGTTGTAGTGATTAAAATTTTTTAAACTTGTAAAATTGTCTAAAAAAGTTAAAGTTCCTGTACCTGTTTTGTTGATGTCACATGCCCAGTTTCCACCAACACCTGTTTGAAGAGTACATACAGTTGTGCCCGACATTTCAATTTGACCAGCCCAGTTGTAAGATAGATTTCCTGATCCAAAAAGGTTTTGTGATAACTTAAGTTTTGAATTCCCTCCCGATAAAATTATATTTATATCCAATGCAGAGAAGTTAGCAGTTGCAACTCGAATGTCTTCTGTAAAGAATAAAGTATCATTGGCAATATCAAAAGAAGGGGCTGTAAAATATACAGTGTCATTTGGTGTAGGGACTTGATTGATTGTAACCCCTCCAGAAACCAATGACCAATTCTGACAATCATTGAAATTTCCTTGACCACCAATCCAATATAATGCAATTGATGATGTTATATCTTCTACGATAGTCCAATTCTGATTATTACCAAGATCGAAAGTATTAGTTGCACTTATTGGCACACCTAAACATTTCAAATTTTGGATTTTAAAAAAATCAATATTCCAATTTGAGAGATTGTCAATTGAAGCAGTAGATGTTATTCCTTTAAAATTAATGTATCGACAATTATTGCCATCAATACTAAATATTTGACATTTCAACTTTACCCCTCCAACAATTTCGATGTTTTCAATACAATTAGCATGTGTAATTGTATCGAAATAACTATCTGTAATAAATCGTATGTTTTTATTTAGGAAGTTTAATCTACCCCAGTTTTGTGAAGTTCCACCCATTCCAATCAAAAGATAATTGGTAGTTGTTGAATTGTTAATGTTGAAGACTCTGTTGGATCCGATTAGACTGTTCATTGGCTTACTCCGAGCAACGGTATCTGCACCATTAAGATTAAAAATCGTATTGTTAGCGTTGAGAGTTTTTGAACCAGAATAAAATGCATCAAATCGTTGACATGTAATTGAAATATTATCGATAAAGAGCCCTCCTTTTTTGTAGATGAAGTTTCCGGTCGTATTAATGTCTCCTAATATGGTCAAATTTTGCCCATATGTATCTATGGTGATATTCCCTCCAAAAGAATGACCAGAAGGTACAATTGAGTCGTTAGCCCCTCCGGTAAAGAAAGATGGACCATTAAATGTAAATGTCATTGATGGGTGAAGAACAAAAGATCCATTCACTTTCATTGAATCTGTTGCTAAAAGTCCTTGAAAATTAGGATTGAAAAAAACAGAAGCAGCAACACCAATAGTTTCTGTACTGTCAAGGTTCCAAATAATGGCTCTTACGTTAATATTGCTGTTTACATTAACTGTTTGACCAATTGCATTAAAGGAATTGGCATCGAAAATTACAGTTGAATTTGCTGTTGGGGGACCTTCATTTGGCATCCCATCAGAATTGTTAGACCAATGTGCAGTGTCTGACCAATCTCCAGAACCACCCACCCAGTAGTATACCTGAGCATTCAAATCATTGTTAAAGAACGAAATGAAAGCAAACAAAAATAAAAATTTGATAAATTTCATAGTAGTATTATTCAATTATTTTTTGATCAAATTGGATAAAAATCTGAACGTATCTGTTTTGCGAGTGTTCTGTGTCAGAACATTTAGTTTTAGAGTCACACTTATTTACTAACTGAGTTTCACCAACTGATTGAAGAATCATGGTATTTAGCACATTAGCATCTTTTAACTGTTTTTCGAGCCATTTACAACGATTTAATCCAAGAAACATGTTGTAATCAGGAGTACCCCTTGCATCGGTATGGCCAATGAGTTTTATTGCTACATTATATTTTTCGAAGTATTTCTTACACCCTTTAATAAATTCTTGGTTTACTTCCGATTCAAAAGAGTCAAAATCAAAATAGATCAGTTTTAAATTCCATTCATCATACCATTTTTTGAATCCATCATCTACAACATCTGGAATTTCTTCTGGCTTTGTTGTCAGTTTCCAAATATCATCATCACCCTTACCACTTATTCTATTTGAAACAAAGTAACCATTTAAGGAATCTTTCCAAATCAAATTGTGATCATCCATCGAACTGTTGATAGGAAAATGTAAGTGTTTGATGTTGGAGTCTTCTTCAGTATTTTTAAGATTTACTGTAAAAATATCTAAGCCACCATATCCTATTCTACCATCAGTAGAAAATTGTAGAATGGAATCATTTTCAAATAGTGGAAACATTTCATTTCCTCTAGTATTCACGATGTTTAAAGGAGTTGGTTCGGACCATTGTCCATTTTTAAAATCAGAGGAATATAAGTCACTTCCTTCAGTTTTTCTTGAAGTCTTTGTAAATACTATTTTTTGATTATTTGGAGATAAACATACGTGGCTGCAACTACTTGTATCTTGTAATCCAGCATATTGCCACAACTTTACATTTTCAATAGGCTTGTCAAAAGAAATGAGGTCTGCTGTGTAGATCTGTTGGGTTTGTAATAATTTGTTTTTATTTAATGGGTCTGATGCACTGAAAATGATTTTTGAGTTATCTGAAAATGTTTGAACACGATTGATTGACATCATTTGGATCTTCGAAAAGAGCATTGATTGTGTCAGACTGTCATTCTTATCAAGGAATGGAGTCATTAACAAGACCTCAGGAATCAAATTTGAATTAGATTGAATATTGAATAAATTACCAGTGCTATCAAGTCCGATTTCTTTGAAAAAAACAATTTGTTGATTAAACATACTGCATGATTCAGCATATGGAGTATTCAATGCCAAATTATCAATAGTAGTTCTAGGTATCGAATCCCAACTAGGAATGGCTTCACAACTTTTGATTAAGAGATTAACCTCAGCATTTAATTCGTCGGTTTTTGTTTGGAATATCTTGAAAGACTGGATAGCTTTGTCAAATTCTTTATTTTCTTTTTCCAAGGTTCCTTTCCATAACCAGAAATGTGCTTCGTCTTTTTGCTTTTGTTCGGTCAAATTCAAAAAAGGTAATCCTCCTTCTACGTCACCTGTTACATAGTAACAATATCCTAGTTTTTGTTGATTTTCATTGTCAAGCTTAGCTAGATCATCAAATTTTTCATATTCTTGAATTGCTTGTCGAAATTCAAAATTATCGAATAGATAATTGGCTGTTTTTAAATTTTGACCAAAAACATTTCCGCACAATAATAGAATGGATGAAAGGAATAAATGGTAATGTATGCGCATTGTTTCTGATTAAAAAATTATAAAGAAGGAGAATATATTCTATTTCTTTTCAGCCAAGGAGTTTTTGAAGAAGATCCTGACTTTTCATTACCATTGATTTGAAGTTCCATAAAGATTTCATGCGATCCAGAACTATAATTTTTGATGTCGGAAAGAGTGAAATCATAGCTGTATCCGAATTTGAAAACACCAAATTGTAATCCAGCCATAGCAACAGCAGCATCTTCATAGCGATAAGAACCACCAAACCAAACCTTATTATTGAAATTCGCCAATAATGATATGTCAAAGGACATTGCAAGAGCATCAATCATTCTGAACATTCCAGTAGGTGTAAGACTCCATTTTTGGGGTAACCTAAAATTATAACCACCATATACATAATAGTTGCGTACCATTGGATTTACAACTCGAATTTCATAATCAAACAAATCAACATCTGTTTGTAGTAAATTTCTAGCAGAAATTCCAGCAAAGGCTTTGTCTTTAAATGTGTAATAGAATCCTACACTTGCATCAGGAATCAACTTATTGTTAAAACCTTTTATTATTGCTGCATCGTCAGGAAGATAAGTTGTTAAACGACTTTCATCAATAAGATGTTGAGTCATTGAAAATCCTAGTCCTAAACCTAACATATGAGCTCTGTCGGAGGAAAGTTTTAGACGATATGCTCCAAGTATTTGGAAACCTGTTCTTCTACTAGGTCCAGTTACTTCATTAAAGAGACTTCCTCCCATTCCCATGTTCTTACCTAAATATCCGTGAGAACTTAAACTTTGGGTAGAAGGAGCTCCCTCAAATCCTAACCATTGTTGTCTCATATTCGCATGAATAGAAACGTATTCATTCGAACCGGCTGCTCCAGGATTAAATGAAATTGGATTAAACATATATTGACTGTTCAAGGCAATTTGTTGACCGAAAAGCAAGGTTGTACAAGTACAAAATGCTATAAATAATGCTTTTTTCATGTTATCTTACTATTGTTACAGTCCCTTTTTGAGGAGCTGATGTGTTGTTTAAATTGATGATATAATAATATGTCTCTGCTGGAAGAGGTTGCCCATGATAGATTCCATTCCAAGGTTCATAAGAAATCTCTTGTCCATAAACTAGGTTACCCCATCTATTAAAAATCTGAATGTCTAGATTTGGATATAAATAAATGTTTTTCAAATACCATGTCTCATTGTAGTTGTCACCATTTGGAGTGAATGCATTTGGTGGATTAATACACGCTTGAGGGTTTGTTTCAATAAATGTCGAATCTGTCATCAGACATCCTACAATATCCATAACTGTGACAATGTAAGTGCCCCCCAATAAACTATCCACATAATTAGAAGTACTGCCAGTTGACCATGCATATGTAAATGCGCCTGTTCCTCCAGAAGCTAATGCAAGAGCTGTCCCATCATATTGATCAGCGCAAGTTACTTCAGTTACTTCAAATTCAATAGTTATTGGTTCTGGTTCGATAATCACAACTGTTATTGAATCTGTACAGTTCTTTGTATCAGTTACGACTAGTGTATAAGTATTAATTGGAACATTCAACAGATCTTCCGTAGTTGCTCCATTTGACCAACTATAAGTGTATGCAGGATTTCCTCCTATAACAGTAACATCAATAGAACCGTTGGTCCCTCCAGCACATGTTACATCAACAGTTTCTGAAGTAATAACAATAGGATCTGGTTCCGGCAACTCTATGAAAATTTCAGTTAAACAACCCAATGAATCTCTTAACTCAAGTTGGTAAGTGTCAGCTGAAAAATTAACTAGATCTTGAACCTGTACACTTAATGTATAATCAGAATTGAACCATGTATAGTTATAGGGAGCAGTTCCTCCTGTCGGTGTAATATCAATGATTCCATCTGAAAAACCATTGCAAGTAACATCTGTTACTACTTCATTAGCTAGCAACAATTCGGGTTGTATAACCTCTACTGAATCCGTTTCTAGACAGCCATGATTATCTGTAATTAAAAATTCATACCAGCCTGCGGTAAGTCCTGAAATATTTTGAGAAATACTAGCATTACTCCAATTAACATTATAAGTCGGTGTTCCACCTGTAATATCTAATTCGATAGATCCATTTGATTCGCCATAACATACAACAGGAAATGACATAAAAGAATAACCAAGTGTATCATCAGGCTCTATTAAAGTAACACTTGTTGTAAATTCGCATGAATTGTTATCGTATAGTAAAAGGTCATAAGTACCTGATATTAGATTGCTTAAGTCTTCAGTTGTTCCCACGACCACATTAGCAGAATTAGTCCATTGGTAGATATAAGGTTGTACGCCACCATTTATTGATAAGTCAATTGAACCTGTCGCATCGAATTTACATAAGATATCTACCCATGTTGTCGTTCCCGTCAAAAGAGGGGGTTGACTTATAAAATAAGTATCAAAGAATTGACAATTATATTGATCCGTGATTACCATATTATATGTATCACTTGGAAAATTATTCAAATCTTCGCTAGTTGTTGAAAGTTGGTAGGTAGAATTTGTCCATGAATAAGTATAAGGAGCAGTCCCTCCAGATGTAGAGACATTTATTACACCATTAGATTCTCCAAAACATAAAACAGGAGTCATGGTGTGTGTAGCAATTAATGTGTCAGCAGGTTGGTTTATAAAGAAGGAATTTGTAGAATCACATCCATAAATATCAGTAACAGTAAGAGAGTAATTTCCAAATAATTGTGAAGTAAGATCTTCTGAAGTTGAAATAATGCTAAATCCATCGCTCCAAGCAAAAGTATAGAGTGGAGTTCCTCCAGTAACAGAAATATTCACTCCACCTGTATTTGTACCATAGCAAAGAACATCAGTAATTGTGTTTAAAGTTATGGATACCGGTGTTGCCGGTTCAGTTACATTGTAGGACGCACTAATTTGACAACCTTTAAAATCTGTTATCGAAACTGTATACATACCTGTAGGTAAATTAGCAATAGTATTGCCATTGACTCCTAAGTTCGTTCCAAAGGGATTAGTCCAAATGTATGTATAAGGAGCTGTTCCTCCAATGAGATTGATGGAAATATTTCCCGTGAACTCTCCGTGACATTCTACATTCTGAATAATTTCACTTGTAAATTGAAGTGGATCTGGGGTATTTATAGGAGCGCTTTCTGAGGTGGTGCAGCCATTGGCATCAGTTACAACTACAGTGTAAATGTCAGAAGGAATGTTCAAGAGAATTGGGGTATTAGCCGCAAAAATCATAGTAGAATTTGACCATTGATACGAATATGGTGCTGTTCCACCACTTACGTCAGTTGAAATTATACCATCACTGTATCCAAAACAACTTACATCGATATTTGGGGTTGCAAAAATGTCTGAATTTAAAGGAGCTAAAGGTTGATTAATATTAATCGATGCTGAAGCTGTACAATTTTTATAATCTGTAACAGTAACTGGATAAATACCCATTGGTAAATTAAAAACATCCTCCTGAGAACTACCTAAGGATGTCCAATTAAATGAATATGGTGCTGTTCCAGTACCATTCATTATCAAATTAATGGAACCCGTTGCCGCTCCATTACAATCAACATCCTCTTTTGTATAACTGATAGCCAAAATGGTTTCAGGCTCATTTACAAAATAGGATTCTTGCATAATACAACCATTCCCATCCTTCACTTTAACACTGTGTATTCCAGCACTTAAGAAAGGAGATTGAAGATCCGTGAAAGGACTAGTTACGGGTGCAACAAACCCATTGAAGCTCCAATCGTACCAATAACCTGGGTTTGGTACACCACCTGTAACAGACAATACGATACGACCAGTTGATTGACCCTTACATGGAACATCTGTTATTGTTTCTGTGATAGCAATTGGATTTGGAGAATTTACCACAAATGCACCTGTGACAGCACATCCGGTACAATTATCTTGTACAATTACAGTATATGTGCCAGCATTCAAATTGGAAATCAAACTATTATCAATTCCTAACAACGAAGTGACAGTTCCTGTAGACCAAGTGACAGTGCTTGGATTAAGTGTTGAAACGCTTACATTTGCAGTACCATTCGATCCATTGTAACAACTTGTGGGAGTGCCACTCATTGCGATGGAAGGACAAGCCGATTGTAGGCATTGGCCATAAGTTAAATTAAATGCGCTTAACGCAAAGAAGAATGTGAATATTCGGTTTCTCATTTTATCGAACAATTGTAACGGTACCATTATATTGGTTATCGACACCGTTATTAAGTTTAATTATGTAATAGTATACTTCTGCAGGTAAGGAATTCCCACTAAATCTTCCATCCCAAGGAACATATTGACCCTTTGTTTGGTACAATAAGTTACCCCATCGATTGAAGATACTTACCTCAGCATTTGGATAGAGTTCAATATTATCAATTATCCAAGTGTCATTATAATTATCGTTATTAGGTGTAAAGGTATTAACTGGATTAATGCACTCCACATCGGTATTGGTAATGACATAGTTTTTGTTCACAACACAATTATTAGCATCAGTTAGAACAAGAATGAAAGTTCCAGCTGCCAATTCAGAAACACTTTCTGTATTTTCTCCATTTGACCACTGCCATGTGTAAGAAGGGGTTCCGCCTATTGAAGTAATGTCAATTGCAGCATCTGTTTCATCTATACAACTAAGTGGTGTTATTTGAGAAACAATGATTATTTCAGCAGCTTGTCCAACAAATAAGGATTCATCATAAGTACATCCATTTCCATCAGAAAGCGTAAACGTGAAATCACCGGATGAAAGACTGGTTTGATTCTGAGTAGTTGACCCATTGCTCCAAACAAAGTTATATGGTACTGTACCACCATTTGGAGTTAACACTATTGTTCCATCATTCCCTCCGAAACAAAGCGCGTCAGTGATAACATTTCCAACTTGAATAGTATCAGGTTGATTGACAGTAATATATTCTTCAAATAAGCAACCGTTTTTGTCTCTTACTCTGTAATAGTATTGACCGATTGGTAGTCCCGATAGAACTTCACTTGGATTGTTAAGTAAAACTTCATTTTGATTACCCCACGCCATGTAGTAAGGAGTTGTTCCGCCTGTAATCTGAAGGGAAATACTACCATTTGAGTATCCGAAGCAACTAGGATCTATAACAACTGCATTTACATCAATTGCTTGGGATGGTTGAGAAACAAATGCACCTGTTAAATGGGTACAACCATTCATGTCGGTTACCGTCACTGAATAGAATCCTGAAGTGATTGTTTGAAGATCCTGAGTATCATCGTTATCTCCAGTTCCATCATTGTTCCAATCATAATTATATGGAGTTGTTCCACCATTAACACTTAGGTCAATCGAACCGCTCGCTTGTCCAAAACAAATTGCAGGACTAATACTTACTGTAGATGTTATACCTTGTGATGGTTGAGTAATTATTACGGTTTCAGTTTCTTGACAGTTATTTAAGTCAGACACAATAACAGAGTAAGAACCAGCTATAATATTTGTAAGGTCTTCAGAATCATTGTTGTCACCAGTTCCATCATTGTTCCAATCGAATAAATATGCTCCTGTTCCTCCTGAAACAGTTAGATCAATCGAACCAGTTGCATTTCCAAAACAAGCTACATTCACCGCCTGATTTGTAAGTTGCAATGGCGTCAATGGTTGAGATACCAAAACATTTAAATTATTAGAACATTGATTCGCATCATGCACAATGACAAGATAATTATCTGCAAATAAATTTATTTGGTCTTCAGTTGTTGCGGTAAGTATAATAGCATCACCATTTGACCATTCAAAATTATAAGGAGCTGTTCCTCCTATAGCAGATAAATTTATTGAGCCTGAATTTCCTCCAAAACAAAGTACATTTTGATGTGTTTCTGCAAGAGTAAGGGCTTGGACAGGCTGATTGACTGTTAATGTCACATTTATCAAACAACCTCTACTATCAGTTACTTGTACAGAATAATCTCCAGAAGATAATCCTGTTTGATCTTCGTTATTAGAAATCAACCCAGAGCCATTTAAAGTTGACCAGTTGAAGGTGTATGGCGCTGTCCCTCCAGATGGACTAAAATTGATAGATCCTGTGTTTTCTCCAAAGCATTTTACATGCTGCACTTGGTAACTAGATGACAAGGTTTGAGCAGGCTGTGTTAACTGATAAGAAGCATTTGCAGAACAATTATTACCGTCAGTCAGTATAACTGAATATGTTCCTGCGCCAAGGTTTATTTGATCTTCGAAAGAAACGTTTAATCCTGAACCATTAAGGGTTGACCAATTGAAGGAGTATGGTGCACCGATTCCGCCTTGAGCAGTAATATTTATCGATCCAGTTGGAACACCAAAACAATTGATATTCTGAAGTACAGGATTCGTGATAGTCAATAATAGAGGCTGATTAACTGAAGTAACCAATGTATCAGAACATCCTTTAGAATCGATTACAACAACTGTATGATTTCCAGCAAATAGATTGTTAGCATCTTGAGTAGTTGTGCTAGACAAAGCCCCAGTTTGATTGTACCATTGATAGGTATAGATTGGTCCAGGGAATGGTGTTCCACCACTTACAGTCAGATTTATTGATCCTGAGTTATTCCCATAGCAATCAACAGGTGCAGAAATTGAACTTAGCTGAATGTCTGTAGGTTGATTAACCATATAACTTACAGGGTATGTACATCCTTTCAAATCGGTCACTGTTAAATTGTATAAACCAGAAGTCAGTGAGGAAACATCCTCAGTAGTTTGGCCTAATGCACCCCAATTGAACTGATAAGGCTGTGTACCACCGGAAATAGACACATCAATCGATCCACTGTTATCATTAAAGCAATTTACATGATTAATAACAACTGGTAAAGATTCTTGCAATAGCGATGGTTGAGTAATCATATAATTTTGAGTAATTGTACAAAGATTTGCATCGGTCACAATTACATTATAAGCACCTGCTGATAGGGATGTTGCATTTTGACTAGTTGTTGTGTTAGACCATAAGTAATTATAACCTCCAACCCCTCCGGAAACAAGAGTTGCAATTGATCCAGTATTTGTCCCAAAACAAGTTGCATTATTCACATCTGCATTAAGGATAAGAGGGAAAGGTTGTGAAAGAGTTACACCACTGGTTGTTTCACAACCTGCAAAATCCGTTATGGTAACAAAATAATTTCCGGAAGATAGGCTGTCAATACTTGAAGTAAAATCTATATAGTTATTCGGACCTGTCCATTCGTACGTAAATGGTGAATTTCCATTAGTAGTCAAAACTGATGCAGTACCTGTGTTTGCACTATTGCATGGAACATTAGCTCCTTGTGCTAATGCAGAAAAACCAAGTGCTTTTAATTTTAATGGTGTTCCCCATTCTTCTTCAAATCCTTCGAACACCCATGAATTGTCATACCAATAAGGAATACTCAGTCCTATCTGATCAGCAGAGAGTAAAGTTGTTTCATAAACTATAAAAGCACCTGATGCATTATCACAATCTCCTGTATCATCACTATTTGTTGGAAAATCAACTCCGTTTACTGTTGGAATTAATGAATATAAATCAGTACATGTATTAAATGAAATGGTAGGAAGGGTAACACCAGGGAAAGAAACAGTTAATTGATACCATGATATACAAGGATATGGAATATCAACACAAATACCCAATACACATTCTTCTGACCAACAAATGTCTGGATATGGAATGCTTTCAGAAAATGTAAAACCCGGGAATAAATTAAAACCTGGGATTTGAAAGGCAATACCTCCAGCTGTCATTGCCATCTGTAGAGAATAAGAATCACCTATATTGGATCTTACATTACCCTCAATGTTATAAGCACGATCAATTGTCAGTTCAGTGTAATGACATGGATATTTAAAAAGAATACTATCACCTATTGTGTAATTAATAATAGAAGATAAACCAGCACCATATTGAACTCCAAGACTGTCAAAAATTATATAATCAACAGGAACAGGGAATTCATATCTTCCAAATAAATCGGGTGTGAATGTAACATTGACTCTGTTTTCTTGAACAAGACTTAATGTCGCTGTGAAAAGAGCATAAGAAATCTCGAGATCATCATCAAATCCAGGTAAGTCAAAGCTAGCATCAAAGGTCAAATGTTCAAGTGCAAAAACGATTAATTCTCTTGCAGCAGCGCATGCTGCAGTTGCGGGAGTTGCACAAACAGTGGCAGGCACAACAGGAGGTTCAAGACATCCACAAGGCATATTACTAATGATCATAGCTGCTAGATCAGGAATACTTAGACTCAAACTCATATATTCGTCAAATCCATAAGCAGACATATTATCGGTTCCAGTTGTTAATGATGTTACCACTTCTGGAAGGTCTAAAGTACCAGTTAATGGCCCACCTGACACTTCCAATGGCAATTCATCATCATAAAATTGAGCATAAGAGCAGTAATTTGGAATCTGATCAAACGGAAATTCACATGTTGGAAATGCCAACCATAATGGTTCTAGCCATGATGGAAGAGTTGGAAACCAACCTTGAACAGGCAAGTTCAAAGGATCGAAAAAATTTACTTCTCCCCAACAAAAAGACCTTACTGAATCAACTTTGAACATTGGTAATCGTGTTTCTTCTAATCCAACAACATTTCCTAAAAAATCTTGAAGACCAACGCTCATAATTGGGTATGAAAGCGCATAAGTAAAACCAAAAATATTTAGTTGAAAACCAAGCGAAACATCCGTTTCTAAATCAAAATCGAGGAAACTTTCAATTCTACCTTTTGAAGGATAATATGTGTCGATTTTAGGAATTGCTGGATTTGAAACATCTAAATCAGATAATGTACTTAACGAAATCCAATCCCCAGCTTGATATGAATTATCTTGTGGAGAAAGTGTTTTTATACTTGCAGGATATACTATGTGCATCGAATCATCACCAAAATCAATAAAATCTATGTCAAGTTCTACTGATGCTGTCATGTCAAAAATAATTCCACCTCCCATTGAAAACCCAGGGAAATCATAATCTGAACAATTCAATCCTAAGAAGTCTAGAATTGTAGAAGCTCCTGGAATTGAAGAACAACCAAATGGAGCAATCGTCGGTAGCTGAGGTCCAATAATATATTGTTGAGTAAATGTCGGAACTACCCCTCCATTCCAAAGAGTCGGCAAAGAATACCCTTGATTGATACTATAAGGATTTGGTTCTGTACTTGGATCAAACATACCATGAGTGTTGCCGTCATCATTTGAGTCAAAGGTTATTGTTTCTTGTGCATTTGAATAGGTTCCCTGAGGTACCTGGGACAAAATTTGCAGTCCCCAATGAAAAACTACAATACAAAATAATAGATAATGTCTCATTTCTGATCAAAGTTTACAGATCTCAAACTCTTTAACAAGATTCCTTCGATGTCTTGAGAATATTTATATGGATATGAGATGACAAACCATAATGTAGAGTTCTCGTCACCAACAAAGGCTTGAAATCGTCCCCAAGTTTCATCTTTAAACTCGTAAGTCAGATGATAAACCAACATTTGTTTTCCATCTTCTAAAGTGTAATACGTTTTTGATAGAAGATTACTCTTAATATTTGCGATATGCTCAGCACTAAAAGCCGTTTCAGCATCCTTAACAGTTTTCCCATCTACTAATGAAACAACAATAGAAGAGCCTAACTCCTTATGATAATATCCGTTAAAGCCCGTTAAAGTATCAAAACCCATTGGAGGAGTAATACATTTAATATTTGCTTTTTTTGAAACATCAATCATGGTTTGCTTTGAATTTCCGTTCAATCCTTCTTGACAGAATGAATCAAATGAAATGTGTGAAACGACAGAACACAACATTAATAGAATTAAAGTCTTCATAAGTAATAATATATTATGCTATAAGTTGGTTTTTAAATAGTTGGGCAAAAAATAGCGGTCTTTTTGAAAAATCAAAATTAATATAAAATATTCCAAACAAAGTATATTTATTTTTTTTTATTTTTGCATGCTAAATTTTATTGAATATGGGAAGAGCATTTGAATACCGAAGAGCATCCAAAGAAAAACGTTGGGACAAAATGTCCAAATTGTTTCCGAAATTAGGGAAAGCCATAACGATGGCAGCTAAAGAAGGTGGAGATGATCCTGCAATGAATGCAAAACTTCGTACAGCAATTCAGAATGCAAAATCTGAAAATATGCCGAAAGACAATATTGACGCGGCTGTTAAGAGAGCAACTCAAAAAGATATTAGCTCATTTACTGAAGTTATTTATGAAGGAAAAGGTCTTCATGGTGTTTTAGTAATTGTTGAATGTGCAACTGACAATGGAACAAGAACTATAGCGAATGTAAAATCATATTTCAATAAATCAGGAGGAAGTGTTGTTCCAAATGGTCAACTTGAATTCATGTTTAATCGAAAATCTGTTTTTGAAATAAACAAAACTGATGCAATTGATCCAGAAGAGTTAGAGTTGGAATTGATTGATGCAGGTTGTGATGAAATTGAAGTCATTGACGATAAAATCTTTGTCTATGGTGATTACACTTCTTTTGGCACACTTTCTAAAGCACTAGAAGATTTGAATATTGAGGTTCAAAAATCGAATCTTCAAAGAATACCAACATCACCAATTGAATTAACAGAGGAGCAATTAGCTGATATAGAAAAAATGCTTGATAAAATCGAAGACGATGATGATATTCAGCAAGTCTTTACAAATATTGCCTAAACAATAATGATTGAGTAAATTATTAAAATAAATTTGCGCTTTATGAGTTATTGTTGAGCAATAACTCTTTTATCTATTTTATAATATGGTTTTAACGTTACGAAAATTGGTTGTCATCTTCATGCTATTGTTCATAGTAGGTGCATGCTCAACTGAAAAAAACACGTTAGTTAGTCGTTCTTTTCACGGATTGACTGCCCATTACAATGGTTATTTCAATGCAACTGAATTGATTCGGCAATCAATGACATCGTTTCGTGGATCAAAACAAGAGGATTATTATTCAATATTAGCAATTGATCCATTACCGAATGAAGAACAAGTAATAGGCCTTTATCCGGCTATTGATACGGCTATTGTGAAATGCACGAAAGTTATTCAACGTCATAGCATGCCTAGCAATGATAAACCTTCGCTGAAAAAGGAAGAACACAACCGATGGATTGATGAAAATTGGACAACCATTGGAATTGCAAATTTTTACAGGAGAGATTACGATGCGGCCATGAAAAGTTTCATGTTCGTTAAAAAGTTTTATTCAAATGATCCTTCTATTTATATAGGAGAATTGTGGATGGCTAAAACAAACATGGAATTGGGGAAAATGACTGAAGCTGGTTTTAATATTGCTAATTTGGATAAGGCGATTGAAAATCAAGAAGCTGGATCTGAAAAAACCAAAGAGCCAAAGAAAAAATCCTCCAAAAAAGACAAGAAAGAGGAAGAAGTGGCGAAAGTTCCAAAATCTATCCGATTTGATTTTGAAAAAACTAAAGCAGAGTATGCTTTGAGAAAACAAAATCCACAAGATGCTATTAAATACTTGGAAGCATCGTTGAAATTTGCTAAAAAGAAAACTGATAAATCACGCGTTCATTTTGTTATGGCTCAATTATATGAATCCATTGGTAACCGTGAAGCGGCAAAAGAACATTATAGTTTAACATTGAAATATACTGCTCCTTATGAAATGCATTTTAATGCACGATTGAAACGAGCATTTATGGGAGGTGATGAAAAGGTAAGAAAGGAACTATTGAAAATGTTGCGTGATGCTAAAAATTCAGCTTATAAGGATCAAATCTATTACGCTTTAGCTGATATTGAACTCCAAAAAAACAACAAGCCTCAAGCTATTGAATATTTAACGCAATCTGCTTTTTATTCGGTCTCAAATACGCGTCAAAAAGGGATGTCCTATGAGAAATTAGGAAACTTGTCTTTTGCAGATAGAGATTATGTAAGAGCTCAGAAATATTATGACTCGTGTGCAACAGTCATAGCTGATAATTACCCAAATGCTGAGGGTGTTAGAAACAAAGCATTGAAATTGGCAGATCTTGTTGCGGCAGTTGAAACAGCTAATTTTGAGGATAGTGTTCAACGAATTGCACAATTGTCTGATGAAGATAGAATTAAATTTATTGAGAATGTAATAAAACAAAAGAAGGAAGAAGAGGCAAATAGAAAGAAACGAGAAGCAGAACGTTTAAGAGAGCTTCAACAAAATCAAAATAATTTCGCTGATAATGGCGGGAATGGAAGTAAATGGTATTTTAATAATGCTAAAACTCGAAGCGACGGTTTCGATGAATTCCGAAAATTGTGGGGGACGAGAGAAAATGAAGACAATTGGCGTCGTACTGATAAAACAGCAATTTTTGTAAATAAGGAAGACTCTGAAGATTCGGTAATTGTCGAAAATGAAATTGTTGAAGAGCTGGTTGACTCAATGACTGTTGACATGCTTTTAACAGATATTCCATTGACAGATTCATCTCTAGTTGCTTCTAATGAAAGATTGTTGGAGGCTTTGTATAATGCTGGAATCATTTATAAAGAGCAGTTGAACGAAATGGATTTAGCAAAAGTTCAATTTAATGCCGTTCGTTCTAAAAATATTGAAGGCGTTTATGATATGTCATCTGCATATCAATTGTTTAAGATGTATGATGGCTCAAATCCGGATGGAGCAACAGAAAATAAAAATTATATTTTAGCAACCTATCCTAATTCGGATTATGCCAACTATTTAAGAGATCCAGATTTCTTTGTTAAAAGAAAAGAGAGAGAAGCGCTTGCTGAACAGGAATATATTGTAATCTTGGATAGATATAATAAAGGATTGTATTTTCCGGTATTAGCGAAAGCTGATTTTGTAATTACAAATGAAAAAGACAATAAATACAGAGCAAAATATATGTTGTTAAAAGCAATGTGTATGGGACAAACATCAGATAATAAACAAGAATTATTGCCAATTTTGGATCAATTGATTCTTGAATATCCAAAAACGGATGAAGAAGTTAGAGCTAAAGAGATGATTGATATTATCAAAAATGGTTATTCTAAAAATATTATTTCAGATTTCACAGATAAAACTCCTTATACCTTTAATGATGAAATTGAACAATGGGTTATTGTGTTTTTAGATAAAGCTGAAAGTTCAACAATCGGAAAATCAAAAATTTCAGATTTTAATAGAGAGTTTTTTAGTCGCGATAAATT
>JBEAUV010000015.1:0-26821 GCA_041161265.1 Bacteroidota bacterium
ATCCTTTTTTGCTAATTCTTTGTACACATAATTTCTAAATACTTCAAAATCACTTGACTTAATTGAAACACTTTGATCAATTCTTGCAGATTTGTCATGTGTTTCAAGAAAAGGATTGAAGATATAGAAAGCATCAAAAGTTTTAAAATCGATATCTAAAATATTAGCATTGATAAAGGATACATTAGGAACGACAAAAGTATTTGCACATTCTTGAGCAATTTCAGAAAGGTATTTTCGATGTTCTACTCCAGTATAATGAGCATTTGTGCAAGTTGCTCCTACAAGACAAAATTTACCTGTTCCAGATCCTATATCTAAAATTTCTTTTTCCTCTCCATTTGCAAGATATTGAGCAGCTTTTTGAGATAAAAACACAGAAGTAAAATGCCTATTGGAATGATCTCTTACATCTTCAGGATAAATAGCATCAAACTCTTCATCGCTGATGGATATTTTTGCTCTTAGTTTATCGATTGCCATTTATTGAGAAATTCTAATGTTTTTTCATGAGGTTTTTCAAGATTTACTTGTATTCTTTCTTCTCCTCCAGCAAGTTCATTTGAACGACACGCGTCCATAATAAAAACAACTTTAACGCCTTCTAATGTCATTCGTCGGTTATTTTTTTTTAAATCATCTACTTCTAAGACTGTTAATCCATATAAATAATGATTTTTTTCTTTGCCTCCTCGACTTGGTGGAGCATCAAAAGGAAGTAGATAGGAAAGTTCTGAATCAATTGCATCGCCATGCCCTGAAAAATAGATGTAAAAAACATCACCATTTTTCAGTTCCATTTTGTAATCGATTAGTATGGTAAGAATGGTAGAAGCTGTGGCTTGTTCATTGAAAAGTGTATCTATATTCTCTGGTTTAGCGCCGCCATTTTTGCTATTGACAAGGTAATTGTAAAAAACTCTTCCATCATCGTCCGCAAATTCTAAAGGAGAATAAGTGTACGGAAATTGGTGTTCAGAAATACCAACAATCAAGGTGGGAAAATTTATAGGATTAATTTTTATTTTCAGTCCACCGGCTACATTTTGCTGGGAATAGAGGCTTGTTGTCAAAAGACAAAAAAGTATAATAGATAAAAAATTTGAAATACTTTTTTTCATCGAATAATATTTAAGCAAAAATATGATTTAATTTCAAGTGTATGACGAATAAATTTTCAAAATCCAAACATGAAAATGACTGTCCTTCATTCATGAATTTTCTACCAAAAAAAGCGATCCTAGAATCGCTTTTTTTTTAAATATAGGTTTAATTTTATCTCAATTTGCTTTGCAAAGAATTCCATCCTCCACCATTGTGAACATCAAACCCTTTAGCTTTCAACATACTTTTTGCCGAACCGCTTCGCATTCCAGATGCACAGCATGTAATTACAGGTTTGTCTTTCTTTAGTTTTGCTATGTTTTTATCTAATACTTGTAATGGAATATTAACAGAACCTTTGATGTGTCCACCTTGATATTCAGCAGGTGTGCGAACATCAACAATCATGGCTCCTTGCTTCACCATTTCTTTCAAATCTACTTTTGGTCCACCACCAAATATATTGCTTAAAAATCCCATTATGCTTGTAGTTTATAATTAACATCCATCCATGAACCACCATTTTCACAGTCCATCCCTTGGGCTTTAAAGTAACCAGTTGCTTGTCCACTTCTTCCTCCACTTGCACAGCAAAAAATAATTGGTTGTGCTAAATCTTTTAATTCATTTGCTCTGTCAACAATTTCCTGAAGTGGGATATTTATCGAGCCTGCAACGTGTCCTCCCATAAATTCTGCCTTTGATCTTACATCAACTACAGTAAAATTTTTACTTTCCATTTTTAAATTTTTTAAATTCAGATTCAACCATATTGAAAAGCAAACCGCCCATTAAAATTCCATAAATTGCACTATTGATAGGACTTGATGTTATTGCGCAATTTCCAGAAGCACAACCAACAAAATAATAATAAGCATATCCTCCGATGGCGCCGACTATTGTTCCTGTCAAAGTCAATTTATATTTTTTTAAAAAATGGGTCATTTGTTTTTTTACAAAAGTAGGGTAGAGGAATAAAATGGAATGTAGCATAAGTTACATTATTAATTAATCTTCCTCCTTTGAAGGAGGATTGAGGAGGATGACTTTGAATATGATAGATTTCAGCCTTACTTCTTCTCAAAGAAATTCCACAAAGCATCATTTGGAACTGGGGCTGTGATTTTAATCAGTTCCTTACTTGTTGGATGGATGAAATCTAAATAACGTGCATGTAAACTGATTGAAGCATCAGGATTTGCTCGTCTTGCACCGTATTTCACGTCTCCCTTTATCAAACATCCAATCGTAGACAATTGCACTCGAATTTGGTGATGACGACCTGTTTCCAATCGAACCTCTAACAAATGATATTTATCAGATGAGGCGATTAATTTATAATGTAAAATGGCTTTCTTCGAACCAGGTGTTTCGGTTTGAGAAGCGTACGATTTATTTTGTTTTTCGTTTTTCTTCAAGAAATGAACAAGTGTATCTTCTGATTTTGCTGGTTTTGTTTCAACAATTGCCCAATAAATTTTATTCGTTTCCTTGTCTCTGAATTGTGCATTCAAACGCTCTAGCGCTTTACTTGTGCGAGCAAAAACGACAGCTCCACTCGTTGGTCGATCTAATCGATGAACAACCCCACAAAAAACATTTCCAGGTTTTTCGTATTTGATTTTTAAATATTCCTTGATTTGATCGGGCATTGTCTCATCACCAGTCTTATCACCTTGAACAATATCCGAAGCTCGTTTATTGATTACAATAACGTGATTATCCTCGTAAAGAATTTGTAAATCGTGATTCATAGACTCATCACTTTTTTAACACATAGGCACATAGAACACATAGATATAAACTATCAGTTATAAACTCATCACTCTAAGTTCATCACTCATCACTTCATTTTCAATACTGTTCTTTCTCATTCGGGAAATCTCCAGATTTAACATCCTTGATATACGCTTGAAAAGAACCCATCATTTGTTCGTACAGGTTATTGTATTTTCTCAAAAATCGTGGACTAAATTCATTATTGATTCCTAACATGTCGTGAACAACTAAAACCTGACCGTCAACACCATTTCCAGCGCCAATTCCTATAATTGGAATAGAAACAGTTTTTGCAACTAATTCCGCCAGTTGAGCTGGAATTTTTTCAAGCACAATTGCAAAACAACCAGCTTCTTCCAAAGCTTTAGCATCTTCAATCAATTGGTGCGCTTCACCTTCTTCTTTTGCCCGAACGACATACGTTCCAAATTTGTAAATAGATTGCGGTGTTAATCCTAAATGCCCCATTACTGGAATTCCAGCAGTTAAAATTCGTTTTATCGATTCGATAATCTCAATTCCACCTTCCATTTTAACAGAATGTCCACCTGATTCTTTCATGATTTTAATGGCACTCGATAACGCTTCTTTCGAATTCCCTTGGTAGGATCCAAAAGGCATATCGACAACAACCAAAGCACGATTAACTGCTCGAACAACTGAAGAAGCATGATAAATCATTTGATCCAAAGTAATCGGTAAAGTTGTTTCGTGACCTGCCATGACATTCGAAGCTGAATCTCCAACTAAAATGATGTCAACACCAGCTTCATCAATGATTCTTGCCATTGAAAAATCATACCCAGTAAGCATAGAGATTTTCTCTCCAGCATTCTTCATTTCTTGCAAGGTATGGGTGGTAACCTTCTTTACATTTTTATGAACGGACATACTATTCTATTGAATTTGCTCAAAAGTAAGGAATCCGAATTGAAAATTGGAATTATGGGAGGGAATTATCTGCTGACATTATAAGTTTAAGACTAAAAGTTGAATTACATTCTTTCAGCTTCTTTCCCAATATGAAAAATCGCATCTCCTTTATAAACCACTGGTGACTCATTTGAACAAATGATATAACCCGTTGAACTCGCTTTCACTTTGCGCTCAAAATTACCATATGGATCGGTTACCAAACCAATGACGTCGCCTTTGGAAACTTTCGAACCATTCTTTGCAGTGGCTTGAAACATCCCTGAATTGGGAGCACGCATCCATTTACTTTCAGAAAGAAAAATTGGTTCACGGTCTTTGGAAATGTCAAATTTGAAAGTACGCATACCAAGGTGACTCAAAAATCGTTTTACTCCGTTGAGACCTTCCTCAACAATCATTTCCTCAATACTATTTGTTTTCCCACCTTCAAAAAGCAACATTTTCTTGCCTTTTTTATTGATTGATTCACGAATAGTTTTTGAGATGTAAGAAGAGTTTAATATGAAAGGAGGATTAAAAATTTTTGCTAGTTCAACGCTTTCAGCATCATCCATTACGCAGCGAACTTGTGGGAAGTTGTTGCGTTGTGCCGAACCAGTATGGAAATCGATTACATAATCCACGTGTGGTGCAATTTCTTTCATAAAATGAAAAGCGAACTGTGAAGCCAATGAGCCTGATTCACTTCCAGGAAAACTTCTGTTCAAATCCCGTCCATCAGGTAATTCACGTTTTACGTTTAAGAAACCAAAAATATTGAACACAGGTAAACAAATTATTGTTCCAACAGCTGGTTTATTGAATCCTTTGCGAATTACTTTTCTGATAATTTCAACACCATTGATTTCGTCTCCATGCAATCCAGCCATTAATAAAACGGTTGGACCATCCACTTTTGCACGTTCAACAATCACAGGAACTAAGATAGGAGTTCGCGTATGTAACATCGCTACATCCAAATTCAATTGAGCGCCTTTGCCTGGAAGAATTTCTTTCCCTAGAATAACAATCTTCTTGTGTTTCTGATTCATCTTATCTGTGAACGTTTTTCTCTATATATTCAATGATTTTACCTGCAATATCTTCATGAGTTGTTTTTTCTATTCCTTCTAATCCAGGAGAAGAATTTACTTCTAAAACTAAAGGGCCTCTTTCAGATTGTAACATGTCAACACCTGCAATTCCTAATCCAACTGCTTTTGCCGCTAAAATTGCTGTATATCTTTCTTCTACAGTTAATTCAATAATTCGTGAACTACCACCTCGATGTAAATTAGATCTAAATTCACCGGGTTTTCCTTGTCGTTTCATTGCGCCAACAACTTCGCCGTCAACTACAAAAGCTCTTATATCTGCACCTTTTGCTTCTTTGACAAATTCTTGAACGATAACACGCGCACGCAAACCGTTGAACGCTTCCAATACTGATTGCGCAGCATTTTGGTTTTCAGCTAAAACAACTCCAACACCTTGTGTTCCTTCCAATAATTTCAAAACAACAGGCGCTCCACCAGCTGATTCAACTACGTGTTCAACATTTTTAGAATAATTTGTAAAAACGGTTTTTGGTAAACCAATTCCTTCCTTCGATAATACTTGTAAGCAACGCAATTTGTCGCGAGAGTGAACGATTCCTTTAGAACTGACTGCTGTAAAGACATTCATCATTTCAAATTGTCGAACGACAGCAGTTCCATAATATGTTACTGAAGCACCAATTCGAGGAATTACAGCATCAAATCCACTTAAATAATCTCCACCATAATAAATAGCGGGACCTTTTTGTTCTAATTCAATGTTACATTTTAGATGATCAATTACATGTGCCTCATGTCCACGAAGCGTCGCTGCTTCAATTAATCTTTTGGTAGAATATAAGCTCGCATTACGAGATAAAATGGCAATTTTCATTTCTTTTTTAAATTTGGATTAATTCCGTTAACGAGCGTCGTGTCGATAAGAAATCGGTTATTTAATAATTTTCTTCCTAATAATATCGGAAAACGCATTCCTTTTCTTTCTGTAAGCGAAAATTCAGTGATGAAGTGAATTCCTAAAATTTCAATGGTACATTTAATGAAGTAACGCATTTGTTCTTGCCCAGTAGAGCTTTTTACTTTTTTCATTCTAAATTTTTCGAAATAATGTTTTTCATTGTCGAATGAAGGATGGTTGGCATCTAAGAAAATAACTTCAAGACGTGGTCCGTTTTCGGTCATTGTTTCTTTGCAATGAGTAACATGTATACTTGAGGTGTAAGCACCAGAATCAACTTTTACAGCCACATGATCTAATCCGAATTCTGGTAGATTCGCAATATCTCTTCGTCCAATGATTAATTTTTCCATGTTTCTAACTTCAGGCAGTTATTTAGATAAGTAAAACTATTAATTTTGTCAAATAGTAAAGTGTATTTCTGATGTTTTTTATGTGTCAATAAGAAAAAAGAAAAAATTATCACGAAAAAAACGATTGTTTTAGAAATAATTCGTAATATTGCACCCCGTTTTGAGCGGAATAAAATAGAACATTAGAGTCAAAATAATAGTCATGGATTTATTAAAGCAAATTGAAAACGAATTAGTAGAAATTAAAAATTTCCCTAAATTCGGTGCAGGTGATACAATTACAGTTTCTTATAAAATAAAAGAAGGTGCTAAAGAACGTGTTCAACAATACCAAGGTGTTGTATTACAAAGACGTGGTTCTGGTGTTACTGAAACATTTACAGTTCGTAAAATGTCTGGAAGTGTTGGTGTTGAGCGTATCTTCCCAATTGCATCACCTTTTGTTGATCAAATCGTAGTGAACAAGAAAGGTGCTGTTCGTCGTGCTCGTATCTTCTACTTCAGAGGATTGACTGGAAAAGCAGCTCGTATCAAAGAGAAAAGAAGATTTACAAATTAAGATATTCGAATATTTCGATAAAGGCTTTCTCATTGAGGAAGCCTTTTTTGTATAAAAAATCTTTTAAATAGCTTTTTTGTCGTTAATATTCAATTTTAAAATCCTCACAGACCAACGTCTGCTCTGATTTTTAAAATTTCTATCGCCTAAAAAAAGCTTATTTAAATAGATTTTTTTAATAATTGAACGAGTGGCAAAAAAGCAAAAAACAAAAATCACGAAAAGGCCGAAGAAGAAATCTTCGTCTTCTATCAAGGCAATTGTGATAGTCGTTTTGTTAATTGGTTTATCTGCTTTAGCCTATTTCTATTATTCGAAAGATGTCAAAATTGTCAAGAAAGAAGAAGTTGTTAAATCAATTCCAGAAGGTTTCCCATCATTCGGAATCGATGTTTCTCATCACCAAGGAAAAATAGATTGGGAGAAATTGTTTGTGAAGGAACGGTATGACACAATCATCCATTTCGTTTATTGCAAAGCAACAGAAGGATCCGATCATCTCGATACACAATGGGAAAAGAATAGGGCAGAACTGCAAGATTTAAACATTCCTAATGGAGCATATCATTTTTTCTCACCTCAAACAAAACCTAGACCTCAAGCAGCACATTTTTTAGCCCATTGGAAAAAAAGTGATATGGATTTACCACCAGTTTTGGATGTTGAATCAGAAGGTTTCTCGAATGAAGATCTTATTGCAAAAATGAAAATTTGGCTGACAGTCGTGGAAGATAAAACTGGAATGCGTCCAATAATTTATACTTCATTAAACTTTTTTGAAACAAAATTCAAAAACGACTTCAAAAACTATAAATTTTGGATTGCTGCCTACAGCAGAAAACCAGAATGTATAGATGATAGTCGCATCATTCATTGGCAATACAGTGAAACTGGTGAGTTGCCTGGGTTTGATGAAAAAGTCGATTTTAACGTGTCAAAAATAGCGTTGAGGTAGTTGTTAATCAGTTGTTTGATGAACAATATACTTTTCTCATTTTCTCAACTTTCAATTCTAAACAATAAACCTTCAACTCCTCACTAATTTCAATCAATCAACACCACCAAATACCTAGAGATTTTCCAAAACTCATGTGGGTCAGAAATTTTAATCTTAGTATTTTTCCCAACTGGAACAAGTGAATAAGAAGCAGAAGGATGGTCTGTAATGAATTTCAAATTAGAACCTTCAACGAAGATTTCTTTTTCTTCTGTTAAATCAATTTTAGCAAAGTATTTTTCATTGAAATTATCCAATAATTTGATTTTCTTTCCAATTCCAATAAACCCATTTTTGCGCTCAATTACTTGGTTTTTAGCTAATTCATCTTCAGTTCCGTAAGAATAATAGACCGTATTTAATTCCTCTGTTAATTCAGAAACCAATTCAGCCTTTTCTTGGTAGACATCAAATAATTTTGAATATGCTTTATCTAAAGAGCCTAATTCTGCTTGTAAATCAGAAATTTGTGAATCTTTGGCTTGGATATTTTGCAACAAATCTTGAATCATATTTTCCAATTCTTTGATGCGTAATCCACTTTTATTCAATTGCTTATTTAAGAGTGTCACCTTTTTTGCATTTTCTTCACGTAAAAAATTGATGTGACGAATTTGTTCTAAAATCCATTCCTTGTCTTCGGGTGTAATTTCAGGATTTTCAGAAACAATTCTAATCTCATTTTTCTTCGATTCAATTGATCTAAGATTGGATTCAATCTGATTATAAAATGCCAATGATTCATTAATCATTGAATCTTTCAATGCATTTTCTCTTTTCAATTGAGCGATTTGAGAACTTAAATCAGAGTTGTCATTTACCTTATCAGAAGTCTCAGTTGAATCTGTTGAACATGAGGAAAGTATGAAAATGAATAGAATTGTTAGTATGTTGTATTTCATGTTAATTGTTTTTCGTTCAGTAAAGATAATTCTAAAGTTTCAAATCTTATCTTTGTATTGAATAAATAAAAATATGAAAAACCTAACCCTTATTTCCATCATCGTTTTCTTGTCGTTTTCTGTTTTTTCTCAGGACATAAAATACAATCTGCGCATGGTTAAACCTCAAAATCACTACTTCCAAGTTGAAATGGAATTGTCGAATTTCTCAGAAAAGGAATTGGAGATCAAAATGCCTGTTTGGGCACCAGGATCTTATTTAGTAAGGGAATTCGCGAAAAATGTTGATTTAGTAAAGGCATTTGACGAAGCAGGAAAAGTATTAGTTGTAAATAAAGTATCGAAAAATACATGGACAATTGCAAAAGGAAAGTCTAAAAAAGTAGTGGTAAAATATGAAGTTTATTCGTTTGAATTATCTGTAAGAACGAGTTTCTTGGATTTGACTCACGGGTATGTCAGTGGTACTGGAATTTTCATGTATGTTAATAACCACCAACAACACAAAGGAAGTTTAGAGATTTTTCCTTATAAAGATTTCAAAACAATATCAACTTCATTACCTCGAAAAGGTGAATCCGTTGCAAGTGATGGCTCTGAAAAGTTTGAATTTGAAAATTATGACCAATTAGTTGATTGTCCAATTGAAATTGGAAATCAAGAAGTATTTGAATTTACGGCTGCTGGAGTTGTTCATACTGTCGCAATGTATGGTGTTGGTAATTATGATATAAAGCAATTACAAGAAGACATGGCGAAGGTTGTAAAAACTGCTACAACTGTAATTGGAGAGAATCCAAACAAACAGTATACATTCATAATTCACAATGTTGTTGATGGACAAGGAGGATTAGAACACTTGAATTCAACTACGCTGAGTGTAAACCGTTGGACCTATCAAGGAGCAGAATACATGGGCTTTTTATCTTTAGTTGCGCACGAATATTTCCATTTATGGAACGTAAAACGAATTCGACCAATCACATTAGGACCATTTAATTACGACGAAGAAAATTACACTACTTTATTGTGGGTAATGGAAGGTTTTACCTCTTATTACGATGAATTATTGTTGCGTCGTGCTGGATATTACACGAAAGACGAGTATTTAAATAAAATTCAAGGAACCATTAATTATGTTGAAGGTTCAGTAGGAACAAGAGTTCAACCAGTTGCCCATGCTAGTTTTGATGCTTGGATTAAAGGGTATCGTCCAAATGAAAATAGTGGAAATACGCAAATGACATATTATTCTCGTGGGCAAATGCTGGCAGCTTTAATTGATGCTAAAATCATTGCTAAACACAAGGGAGAGAAGTGTTTGGATCATTTTTTACAACAACTTTACAATAAGTATTATAAGCAATTAAAACGTGGTTTTACAGATGCCGAATTCAAAAAAGAATTAGAAACTCTTTTGGGTGAAAATTTGGATGTTTTCTTTGCAAATTATGTGAATGGAACAGAAACACCGCCTTTCAACGATATTTTAGGAGCTATAGGAATTGATGTTGAATCAGTTGGAACTTCAAAGCCGAATTTTGGAGCTGCATTACGCCAAGATGGTAACAAAGTAGTTGTTCGTTCAATTCGATCTGGTTCAGCTGCTGAAAACATGGGATTAAGCGTTAACGATGAAGTAATTGGTTGTAATGGTTTTAGAGTTGACCAAGCTTCTTTTGAGTCGTTTTTAGCTTCATTAGAATTAGGTTCTGAGATAAACATTTTGGTTGCTCGAGATGAGTTATTGTTCGAATTATCTGGGAATATGACATTGTATAATAAACCACAATTTTTATTTAAATTATCTCCTGATGCGAATAAAGTGAAATTATTAGAATATTGGTTAAGAGTTATTGAATGAGAAATTTACTGATTATTGCATTTATCGGAGCATTTACAATTTCATTTTCTCAATCTGATTTTAAGAACGTTCAATTAGTTCCTTCAAGTCGAATGGCGCAATTTTATGGTCAGTCTGAACCAGCAATTGCGATTCATCCAAAAAATCAAAATATCATCGCTGCGTCTTGCATTTTAAAAGAATACTACTATTCATTTGATGGCGGTAATACTTGGACGAGTAAATCCGTCAAAAGTAAATATGGTGTTTGGGGAGATCCAGTTTTAACATTCGATACAACTGGTCGCTTGTATTATTTTCATTTAGCGAATTATAAAAAAACAAGTTGGATTGATCGAATTGTTTGCCAAACTGTTGAAAATGTTGACGACAAATTTAATAAAGGCACTTTCCCAAAGCCAAATGGTACAAAAGCTCAAGACAAACATTGGACAGTTCTCAACCCGATGAATAATGAAATTTACATGTCGTGGACGCAATTTGATAAATATGCTTCAACCGTTTCTACGGATTCAACTATAATTGTTTTTTCGAAATCTAGTGATCAAGGAAAAACTTGGTCGGATCCATTGCGAATTTCAAAATTTGCAGGTGATTGTATTGATGGAGATAATACCGTAGAAGGCGCTGTTCCGGCTGTTGGTACAAATGGTGAGATTTATGTTACTTGGACGGGACCTCACGGTTTAGTGATGCAAAAATCAGTTGATGGTGGAAAAACATGGTTGGCAGAAGAACAATTTATTCATGTTCATTCTGGAGGTTGGGATTTAGAGATTCCAGGTTTACAAAGAGCGAATGGTTTACCAATTTTAGTAAGTGATTTAAGTAATGGTCCTAATCGTGGAACGTTGTATTTAAATTGGTGTGATCAAAAAAATGGAGAAGGAGATACCGATTCTTGGTTGTCAAGCTCGAAAGATGGTGGAAAAACTTGGTCTGATCCTGTTCGAGTGAACCAAGATGATTCAAAGAAACATCAATTTTTCACGTGGATGACAATCGACCAAACAAACGGTAATTTGTATTTCGTTTATTATGACAGAAGGAATTATTCTGACAGTCAAACCGATGTTTACCTTTCCACTTCTCGCGATGGAGGTATGACTTTCACCGAAAATCGCATTTCTGATAGACCTTTTAAACCAAGTGATGATGTTTTCTTTGGTGATTACCTTAATATCTCTGCTGTAAATGGTGTGATTCGCCCAATTTGGCCAAGAATGGACAATGGGCATATTACACTTTGGGTAACATTAATTGAAGAACAAGAATTGCTTAAGTCAATTGAGAAATAATCTCTTCATGTAAAGGAAACAAAGGAAGTAAGTCATCTTTTGTGAATAATTCAAAATCGGCAAAATCAAATCCTGGAGCAACAACACAAGAAACAAGGGAATAAGTATTTTTTCCTTGAACGCTTGAACCAAATATAGTGTTTTTTGGAACCATGAATTGAGGTTGTTCCCCTTTTTGAATAGCTAATCCAACTAGGTTTTCTGTATGGCCATTTTCATCTAAAACATGAACAATTAATGGGCTTCCAGCATGAAAAAACCACAATTCATCGCTTTTGATTCGATGAAATTTTGAAACGTTACTTGAGGTTAGTAAAAAGTAAATCGATGTCATTAATTGTCGACTTCCAGAATTAATTGTTTCGGTTGAACGATATGTTTCTTTGTAAAAACCTCCTTCAGGATGAGGAATTAATTCAAGTTTTTCAATCAATAATTGGATTTCTTTTGTCATCGTTTATTCTATTGGACCAGGAATAAATTGTGGGCCTTTTGTTTTTATATTTGGAAAGAAATATTTCAAGTCCAAGGATAAGTAGGAACCGTCAATTTCTCCGTAAATGGTATTCTTGTAACCTTGATATTTATATTGTGCGATAAGATCAAAAACAGGTACAAAAGGCACTCGTGCAGAACCTCCTAGATAAAAGAAACCACTTTTTTCTGTTCGGTATTCAAACCCGAAATTTGCATTTAAATCAACCCCAAATTTTTTGAAAGCAAATCCAGAATGTGTAAAACTGTGTGAGCCACCTGGCAATGTCAATACTCCAACAGAAGTAGGTTTAAAAGTTAATGCAAATCCAAGAGATGCATTCATGTAAAATTGTTCGCTTAATTGAATGTAGACTAATGCGTTAATTGGTACATCATAACAAATAAAACTGAAGTTGTTTTCTCCCGAAACATTTGAATCGGCAATTACCATAGTCAAATCGAAATTTCGTTGTGTAAAATTAATCCCAGATTCAAAAGCAATAAGCTTGGTGAGTCCTGCTCTTACTGTTCCCCCAAAAGAAAATCCCATTTTTTGAGAAATAGTTGTCGAAAACTCGTTATTGGTAAATGTATTTACAGGGGTTCCTATGAAATTTGTTGGAAAAAGTGTTCGCACCTGTAATCCAAAATAAGAAGGAAATTTTTCTTTTTTTGCAGGTTTCGTTTGGGCATTTAAAACACCAATTTGAAGAAGTGAAAATATGAATGTTATAAATTTCATTAATTGTTTTAAACGTTGAATTAACAGAAAAAAAAGATAATTATTTTATTTTTTGATTCATTTGTATTTTTAATTGTTTAAAGTGATGATTTTTTAAAAAGTAAAGAGTTAGACCCCCTAGGGTCAAATTCCTTTTACCTTTTTTATTTTAACTTATTTTTTATTCAGAGAACCATTCCGTTGTATATTCAATCGGTTTTCGATGTGCTTTCGGCCATTCAATTGCAGGATAACCAATATAAAACAGTCCAATACATTTATCTTTTTCTCCAATTCCTAAAAACTCGTTCATTTTTGAATGGTAAATAAGTTTGGGTGTTGCCCAAAAACCTCCTAAACCATATGCTGTACATGTTAAATGCATATTTTGAATTGCGCATGCAACAGCTTCAATTTCTTCAATTTCCAAGATCTTTTCTTCTTCTTGTCGTTTCATGCAAACTGCAATCACAACGGATGATTTCAAGGGCCTTGTAATCATTTTTGCCAATTTTGTGTCTTTTTGCTCTTCTTTTGGAGTCAAGTCCAAATAGGTTTTAGCTAAAAAATCACTTAATCGTTGTCTGGCATCATTAGTAAACACTTTAAATCTCCAAGGTTGTGTGTTTCCATGAGTTGGCGCCCATTGAGCATTGTTTAACAGAACCTCAATTTGTTCTTTATGTACTTTTCGATCACTAAATTGCTCTGGATAAATCGTTCTTCTTTCACGGATAAGTTCGTTTGTTTCTGAAAGATTAAATTTCATATGGGATAAAATAATTGGAATTCAAAAATAAGGAAAAAGTGAGAATTAAAAAAGTAAGAAGGAAAATAGGCTTGCTTATATTACAATTTATCATTGAAATGACCTTAGTAATAATAGTGTCTTAGTTAAATTTTATGCTTCATTAATAACATAAATGTTTAAGAAAAGAGAATATGTTATCTAGAGTGAAATGTACTTCAGCCATCGGTATTTGATTTTTTTTGAAGAGTTAAAATAAATATAATGATTGAATCAATTTTAGCAACCAGAATTGCACGATTGTTTATTTCAGACAAAAAAAGGTTTTATTGTATCTTTTTTTTAATTGCACAGTATAACCTCATTCATGATAAAATAGCTTTTATCGATATTGAACTGAATGCGCTACATTTGTAGTCCTAAAATATTAAAATTGATAGAAACCGACGAAAACACTGATTTTAATCAGATTACATTTCAAAAACCGAAAAAGAAACGATCTTTTTTTAAACGATTTTTCCGTTATTCCTATTTTACAGTTCTTCATTTGTTAGCTGCTGGAGCGTTATTCGCTATTTTTACTGCCTTAGCTGTGCATTTTAAATGGACAAATGATACTGGTTCTGTGGATTTAAACAGTCGTTATTTTTCTAAAATGGCAGATAAATACAACCAAGGATTCAAAACAGATAGTATGTCTGTGGTAAAGAATGAATACATTATGTTCCGTCAAATTGGTGTATTAACAAAGTATTCACCAAACAATGCCAAGACAATTCTAGAAAATTACCACAAAACTGGAAATATTGAAGTTGCCTTGAGAATGTTGGATGCAGTGAATTTGTGTATGATTAAAAATAGATCATACCAAAAAGAAATTTCACAAATAAAGTGGGATAAAAATGATAAAGCATTATCTGTTTTTGCTTGGTCAAATTACAACGAATGGAAGCAGTTTTGCAAAGTAATAAAAGCAGACAAACATGCAATTGATTCTGTTTCTGCATTAACTGGTGTTGAATCACGTATGATTGTAATGTGTTTAGTGGGAGAACAGGTTAGAATGTTTAATTCTGGTCGTGAAAAGTTTAAAAAGTATGTCACTCCTTTTAATCGTTTGATTCTCCCAAAAAACAGAGGATATGGTGTAACAGGAATCCTTCAAAACACTGCTGTTAAAATTGAACAGAATTTATACGATAAAAACAGCCCATTTTATGCGGGTGATTATTTCCAGAAGTGTTTGAATGCAAAAGATTCATTCCCCGAATTGATAAACGACACTATTGAAGCACATAAGAACATTATTATTCAACGTTTGATTAAAGGAGGAGATCATTTTTATTCCTACTTATATACTGCATTCTTTTTACGTCAGTTCGAAGCACATTGGCAGAAAGCAGGTTTTACGCTTTCTAATCGACCTGAAATTTTAGGAACATTATTTAACCTTGGTTATCAAAAAAGTAAACCGAAGAAAAATCCAAGTGTTGGTGGTTCCAACTTCATTGTGGGCGACAAAGAATATACTTTTGGTGGATTGTGTTATGAATTCTATTATAGTGGTGAATTGCAAGATCTCTTTCCTCTCACTGGAAAAGGATTTATTCCTTTAAAAGAAGTAATGGAGAATAACAAAGACTTAGATGAAATCATTAAAAAGCGATTAGAAGAAGAGGCGAAAGAAGAAGAGGAAAGGTTGAAACTTGAAGCAGCAGGATTGCTTTAATACTACTTTCGATTTACCTTATTATTCTTCTGGGAAACTAACGTAGGTATCATCTTCAGGTACATATAGCATAAATATTCCAGTTTCTGGGAAATAAGAAAACCGATCAACTGTTACATTTCTATCAGGATAAATTTCAATGAACACAAAATCGTAGGATTCAGAAATATCCATACAACCATAGGTGTCGGGGTCTGGACATCCTTCTAATAACAGATCAAAGCCACTTCCACCAGCTTCTATTATTCTATTTTGGTATTCTTCCGTCGCTTTACCTTGAAAATAAACGGTATTAAAAAGTTGAGCCATAATTATTGAAAGTTCGTCTAATTCACTTTCTATAGCATTATCATAAGGTTCTTCTACATATTCAACATCTTCTTCGTAGTCATTTCCTTCAGTTTCTTCGCAGTATTCAGCATATAAATTCAAATACTCAAAGATGATATCTTCGGATTCAATTTTCATATCTTTTTCCAATGTTTCTTCCAAACGAACATTACTTGTTTCTATATAAATTTCACACCAACGATCTACTTCTTCAAAAATACTTTGTGCTTGGATCAATGCATGAATAATATTGAATGTATAGCTGTATGGATTTTTTGAAACGGCAATTTCTGCGACTTCTAATGCAACACTGACATCAAAATAATCATCTAATGCTTTGAGATAAGCATAACAAAGTTGCTCTTCTGCTGATGCTGCTTCCATAAACTCAGTGTAATCTTTCCATTTCTTAGTTTTCTTAACAAAACTTAGAAACAATCCAGCATTATCTTTGCCATCAATAGACCAAGAAAGCTTATTGATTAACGCCATTTTTAGATCAATCGCTTTTGTGTCATCAACAAGAAAGTTAAATAATTCTTGTGTTAAAAGGCCATCCGTCTTTCCTGCTTTTACAATAATAGGTTCGGTGCTATATGCTTCTGAAAAACGTGTACTTGTTAGTGGCGAATCTGCATAGCAAATTGAGATCGAAGTGAAACCAATTAAAAGTAGGAGGGCGATTTTTTGAATCATTTTTGCAGTTTTAGTAGAATTAGGTGATCATGGACTAAATTAAGACTAAACGAATATAAGAAATTCTGAATGCAAAATAAATTATATCCTGTTATAATCTCCAACCCAATTGGTTATTGCTTTTTTTATTTGCGTTGATGTTAATTTTTCTGAAATGGCTTTTTCCATTAATGGTATTAATTCTTCATCGCCAGCAAATCTTAAAGCGATGATTTGACTCAATTTCAATACTTTTTCTTTACTTGAAAAGGATGTACCTGTGATTTCAAAATACCTGAAACGCATTTCTAAACGAATGATTCTATTTTGATTTTTCAAAGCATAAATCCTTGAAATTAGAGTCATTAATGAAAGAATGAAAGAACACAAAACAAAATAGATGTTAGGGAATGAAAAACCGTTTTTCGTGCAATGAACAATTGACCATACAAGAAGGCCTATTAATAGTGGTGTTAAAAAGAAATGATGAGCTGGATAGAAACGACGGTGATTGTTGAAGTTTTGCATGGTTAATTTTGAGATTTGTTGTTAGTTAATAGATAATAAAAATGGAAATTTAAGTGTTTTGTTTGCATTCGACCAGGTTCCTTTAAAAACGCCATCTTGAATTATACCAGTGAATGTTTCTGAAATGACCTTTTCCGCTGTTTTTTCCAATGCAATTTCCAAAACAAATGTACCATCTTCTTTCAATTCACCATATAAATAAATAGGAATTTTATAGTTATCATACCAATAAACCCCCTCTAAATAATTTTCAAATTGATTGTACTCGAATTTTGCTGTAATAGCATATTTCTTGTTGATTTTGCCGTTCAAAATTTTCTCATTGATTGAACTTCGTTTCGAATCCCATTTCCCTCCATTATAAATGTCACTGCCATTTTGATTGAAAAAATTAGAAAGTAATTCAAAGCTCATCGCTTCATTTAGCATACATAATTCATCATAATATGCCATAGCATGATTGGAACAACGTTCTTTTACAAACACAAAATTACTGTCTTCAATAAAGAAATTGGCGCCATAAATTTCTGTATTGTCTTTCATGTATTTTAAACATTCTTCGTACATAGCATATTGCTCATTTCCATCTTCACTCAAAGTATCAATGGTTGTCATAAATGTTTCAATGGAATTGGCAAATCGTTGATTTATTATTTCACCTATTGTTGATAAGGGTGTTTCAGCAAAAAAGTCTTCCAACAAAACATGTTCACCAGTAGCACTAATAAAATTAAAATATTGCTCAAACCGTTCTGTATATGCACCTGTGTAATCATAGGAAATCGTAACCGAAAAGAATTTGGAATCGTTGTTATTAATATGGTATGAATAAAGTGATCCTCCCCAATATTCTCCTTCAACTGGAAAGACATTGGAATAGGGGATAGAATCAGCACTAGCGCCTATTTTTGACAAAACAGCAATTTGTAAATAAGTATTTATTTTCTGTGCTGCTTTTTTATTCTTTCCTGATAAAAGAGGGAAAATACAGGTGTCACCATTTATGTCAATCCCTTGAATGTCAGAAACATTGAATTGTTGAGCGTTGAGTTTTAAACTCAATACTGATATGCAAAAAAAGAATAATAAGGCAAATTTAATCACTGATCTTTTTTCAATAAATGTACTCAGATTCTTTTAAAGAATGAATAGAAAAAGTAATCAACATGTTCGTAATTTAGGAGTGTTTAAGTTTCAAAATCCTCAATCAAATTATATCTTCGTCAAAATAATAATCCATGAAAACAATACTCATTTTTATTGCTCTTTTTTCAAGTCTTACATCTTTTGCCGACGCATGGGATAATCTTACTTTAGAAGAAGCAAATAAGGTCGTTGCCGAATTAAAAGAGAATCCATATGTTTTTGATTACTGCGATTGTTGTGATTTTTCAGGTGAATATACTGCAGAAGTGTATATGATAAAAGTGTTAAACACTCAAATTGTGACGTGTTCTTGGAATGCAGAGTTTTACACTGTTAATATTGAAGGATTTGTAATTGGTCAATTGATTTATTCTGCAAATGGCGTTAATACGAAAAAGCTTAAGAAAAATCCAGATCCCAATTTGGAAAGTGTTTTATACATGAATTATACTTGGGGATTCAATAAGGAGACAAAAGAAGCAAGTCCATTCTTTGATTTAATTGATTATACAACGTATGGTGAGGCTGAATCATGTAAAGAAAATTTCGTCTTTCCAACTCCCAAAAACGTCAAAAAAGTTTCCAAAGACAAAGAATACGCTGATTGGTATAAGAAGGTAATGATGTGAGATTAAACTCCATCTCGACTGCAGCTTTATGTATGTCTAGTTTTAATCTTTAACTCTAATCAATTGACAAAAAAACAACAACAAAAAATCAAAGAATTAGTAGGTAAATACAATGACATTTTACTTAACTCCATGCGTTTAGCTATTGCAGAAGATTTCATAAACCTGATGTTACTAAATCGCGATGACAAAGAATTTGAATTAAAAAATTTACTTGAGGATAAAAACGATTTTTACAATTCAATTTTAAAGGAATTTATGAAACAAAATAGCTCCTCTGTCATTGATGATTTAAAACACATGGAAGATCCTACAATTGGAATAGAAACTTTGAGAAAAAAGACCAAAAAGAAAAAAACTCCTAAACATATAAATGCTTAGGAGTTTTTATTCTTTTATTTAAAATATTTATCGGATAATAAGATTCCCCATATTCCCTAGTAATGGTGCTATTCTAACTACATTAAAAATAACAGGTACATTGGTTCTAGGGATTCTAATATTTCTTAATTGAGGATTTACAGTGGTTTTCTTGTCTGGTACAGGAGCAACAACAACAGCACTTAGTGATGCGTTTGTATTTACAACAGGTTGATCCAATCTTACCAAAGTTGAACCATCAATGAAACTATTAAAAACTGGCCTTGGGTTCGGAGCAATATGGAAGTAGGCATTATCAAACGCACAGCCTTCTAAATCATTTTCACCAACTCCTGCTTCCTGGCAGATCTTTCTAGAAACTGCTAATGTTGATTCAGGTAATTTATCCATCTTTTTGTTTAACGTAGAAGTGTGACGATTTGAATAGGTTTCGGTTGTGATGTCTGGCGAATAAGAAAATAAAGAAGATCGTGAATCAACGGCATATGGTTTAGCCCAATCACCATCTAAAGAAGCAAAATCATCAGCTTTATTGTTGTTAGCATTTCCAAATAAACCTGTCATATCATTGTCTTTATCATTCGAAGTGTAGACTTGTACAGCAACGTTTAAATAATTATTTTCTAAATATTTGCGAATTTCAATAATTGCAATTTCTCCTGTTGGCCAGTTAACTGTGTAGCTTTGGTTCGCATAAGAAACAGTTCCACCCATTGGTAAATAGTATATTGGGTTATTAATATTAACCGATTCTCCATTGATTCTTAGTGAACTTGAATTATTACCATCTGGTTTTTCATTTGCATAAACACAAACTTTATCGCCACCAACATTCATAGCCGCTGCAGTGTTAAAAGACACATCACCACTTAATGCTTGCAAACGAGTTTGAACTTCAAAATTCGAAGCAACTGACTTAGCTAAAACAAATTCACCAACCATCAAATTCTTGTAATAACGATTGTCAAACGTTACAATGTGTGGTTCGCCAGATGAAAAGGCAGTTAGAGTGGAAGTATTTGGATTCATTTGAATTCCAGGATTATTCATTGTTGTTCCACCAACTTGAGCAGCTGTTTGTCCAATTCGTACAAATCTTCTTGCTAAAACAGCCATGGTAAGAAAAGAATTTGGATTTAATTGAGGTGTATTTGCTGCAATTCGTTCATTACTTTCAAGTAATTCATTAACCCTTTCCTTTTTATCAATTGGAACGGTTGAAAATAATTGTGCTGGAGTAACTTGTTCTGGGAATGTTCTATTAGGAATCGCTTGATTGTTCGACATGGCAATAAAACTTGATGTTAACCATTCTCCTCTAATATTATCCCATCCCGTTAGTATTGTTCTAATTGAATTGAAATTTTGATTAATTAATGTTTCTTGAGAAAATGCAGAAGTGGAGATAGTTGTAATGAATCCAAATAACAGTAATAAAGTTTTCATAATTGGTGGTTTTTGGTTTTCTGCTTTAGCAAATGTAGTGCCATAATATATTTTTACTTACTTTTCATTTAAATTAAACTTATGAGATATTCTCTGTTACTTATCACATTCATTCAACTTTCTAGTTTTGGATTTGCCCAAATGAAGAATGAACAAATTAAACAGCTTCAAAAAAAGATTCACCTTCAAAACGAAAAAATTGATAGTCTTACATCGATTATCGACGACTGGATAATGGCGAGTGTGGAACCTATTCAAGAGAAATCTCCTCTAATCAATTGGCTCAATGAAAATTTCGGAATGATTGTTCCATCAGAAATGTCCTTGATGTGTGAATTCAACTGTAGCAATTATACCGGTAAACTTAATGAATCAATTCTAAAAGAATTTCAAGAAGAATATTGGTTAGGAACCTTTCATTTGAATGACATAAAGTCTACTGAAAATGGAATTGTAATAGATCTTGGAACAGATGATTTATCTAAAATAATGATTATAACTGAGAATTATTTTACTGTGAGTTACCACGGAATTGTTGGTTCTGACGGACAAACACTTATTTATAGTTTCGAAAAGAAGGCAACAACAATTGACCACGATAATTTTTGTTATAATATTATGTCGCCAACTGTTTTGCAAGCAGCAAGAGATTATTATGATAGTAAAGATGTCGAGGATCCCAATTATCGAGGGCATATTTTTGAATATGGAGCATATAATTTGGAAACACAACAATATACCTTTATTACATTTGAGTAATAGTTTCATTGAAATTATAATCGTTAATTTTGGCTGTTCTTATACATTTGAACCAGATAAAACAACAGGATGAAATTTCAATACAAAATAGAGGCAGAAGATTTTTTAGAATTCCAATTATATACCGCTTCTAGAGATCCAATTGTACAAGGCAGAAAACGGAAAAGTTGGATTATTTTACCAATATTATTTTCATTTATGGCCGCATTTTCATTCATGAGTGAGACCTTTTACCTTGCTGTTTACTTTGTTGTTTTGGCAATCGTAATAGCATTATTTTATCCGAAGTATTTTAGTTGGAGATACAAAAAGCATTACGCTAGTTTTATTGGACGCAATTATGCCAAACGTTTTGGTCAACCAGCCGAATTGGAAATAACCAAAGATTTCATTCTTTCTAAAGACAAAGTCGCAGAAGGGAAGGTCAAAATATCAGAGATTGAGTATGTGAGTGAAACGCAAAATCATTTTTTCATTAAGATTTCATCAGGAATGTCGTTCATTATTCCGAAAAAAGAAGTTGACGCTTCAATTGATTTAAAAGCTGAATTTACACGAATAGGATTAGTTATGAAGGATGAATTAAATTGGAAGTGGTGATTCTTATTAGTTACAAATTATAAATTATAAGTTATGAATTATGAATTATGAATTATGAATTATGAATTATGAATTATGAATTATGAATTATGAATTATCATTTCACCTATGTGACCTATGATTCTATGTGTTTTAAAATGATTTATGACTTACAAATATTGACTTATGAATTCTCCTTTAATCATCATTGAACCAAAAGTAAAAAAGGTTCCAATTATAATAAGTGTTCCGCATTGTGGCACCGAATTTCCAGAAGAACTTAAAGGCGATTACAACGAATCAATGGCGAAACATCCGGACGATACAGATTGGTTTGTACATAATTTATACGATTTTGCTTCTGAATATGGGATAACACTCATTCATGCGAAATATAGCCGATGGGTTATTGATTTGAATCGTGACCCAGAAAGTAAACCATTGTATAACGATGGAAGAATAATAACAGGATTAACTCCTTCAACCGATTTCTTTGGAAATGACATATATAGTTCTGAAGATAAAATACCTGATCAAAACGAGGTGAATCGTCGTCTTGAAAGTTACTATTGGCCTTATTACAAGAAAGTTGAAAAACTTTTAGCAGAAAGAAAAGAAGAATTTGGGAAGGTACTTTTATGGGATGCACATTCGATAAGAGAACATGTGCCAACAATTCAAAAAGATCCATTTCCAGATATGATTTTAGGTGATAACGATGAGAAAACAGCAGATTCGTTAATTATTGAAACGGCTTTAACGAATTTGAGAAAAGGTCCGTATGAAACAAGTCATAATACACCGTTCAAGGGTGGACATATTACGCGATACTTTGGTAAACCTGAAGAAAACGTTCATGCGCTACAGCTAGAAATGAACAAGATTTTATACATGAACGACAAAGAAGTTGAATTGTCGTTTGATAGAATGTTACACGTGCGAGCTGTATTAAAACCTACATTTGAGGCTTTGATTAAGGTTTTGTCAGAATTGAAGAAAAACTAAGTATGAATAAATACGCTTTTAAATCTCTTTTACAACGTGAAGGTTGGATCGAAAATGCAATAGTAAGTGTTGACGACAATGGCATAATTACGTCTATTTCAAACAATTCAATTGATAATTCAGCAATTCAGATGAACGGATATGCGCTTCCTGGATTCCAAAATGCACATTCACATGCTTTTCAATATGCAATGGCAGGTTTAGCTGAGGTTCATCAAGTATCAGCAGTATCAGATGATTTTTGGTCATGGAGAGAAGCAATGTACAAACTTGCGTTAAGTGTGAATCCAGATCAAATGGAAGCTATTGCAACAATGCTTTATAGTGAAATGGTGCGACACGGATATACAAACGTTGCTGAGTTTCATTATGTACATCACGATAAAAATGGCCAACACTATTCCAATTTGGCAGAGATGGGATCAAGAATGATAGCTGCGGCTAAAACAGCTGGAATCAATATTACACTTGTACCAATATTTTATCAAAAGGGAGGATTTGGACAAGCACCAAACGATCGTCAAAAACGCTTTATTTCACCAGATATAGATAGTTATTTACGTTTGTTAGATAGTAGTAAAGAAGCCTGCAACTATTATGAAGGAGCAAACATCGGGATTGGAATTCACTCGTTAAGAGGAGTAGAGCCAAGGGTTGTTGCTGAAATTGCAAAATCAGGTCCACAAGACATTCCTTTTCATATACATGTTTCAGAACAATTAAAAGAAATTGAAGATTCTATTGCTTATTTAGGTAAAAGACCAGTTGAATGGTTGTTAGACAATGTCGAAATGAATGACCGTTATCATTTGGTTCATGCAACACATTTAACAGAATTAGAAACAATTGGAATAGCAAAAAGCAAGGCGAATGTTGTTTTGTGTCCAAGTACTGAAGGAAATTTGGGCGATGGATTGTTCCCATTAGAAAAATTCCAAAAGGAGGGAGGTGCTTGGAGTATTGGTACTGATAGTCACATTGGAATCAATCCGTTAGAAGAACTTCGAATCTTAGATTATGGTCAAAGATTGATAACACATAAAAGAAATACGTTTACATCAGCAAATCAAGGTGATTCTGGTCGATTTGCTATCGAAATGGCAACTTTGTCTGGTAGAAAAGCAATGAATAATTATTCGTCTGCGTATTTTGAAGTTGGACAAGTTTTCAATGCTTCAGTAGTTTCAGATCAATCACCTTTGTTGAGTTTATCTTCTTCAGAAAATTTACTTTCGAGTATATTATACACTACTGATTCAAGCAATCAACTAACATCAATTGTGAATGGCGTTGTTCAAATTGAAAATGGACAACACGTTAAATCAGATGAAATAAAATCTAAGTTCATCGAGACAATGCAGCAATTGAAAAACAGATAATTAGTATGCAATTCCAACATTTTAAAGCAGATAAATCAAAAACAATTACTTGGGCAAGTGGTACGAGTACAGAATTGTTTATTTATCCTTTGACAGGTGATTTTCAAAAACGTGATTTCCTGTTTAGATTAAGCACTGCAACTGTTGAAGCAGAAGAATCCGTGTTTAGTGATTTCTCTGGAATTACACGCACATTAATGTTGTTGAAAGGAAATCTTACTTTGATTCATGAAGGGCGTTACATCAAGGAATTGGAGCCTTTTGATCAAGATACGTTTGATGGAGGTTGGGATACAAAAAGCAAAGGTAAAGTCAAAGATTTTAATTTGATGTGCAAAGAAGGGGCATCAGGGTCATTGGTTCATTATAATCTGAAAAACAATAATGAAAAAATCATACAATTAATGGGTGATAAAGATTTCATTTATTGCGAAAATGGTTCTTTTAAAATTGGAAACGATGTTTTCTCTTCAGGTGAGTTAGTGGCTATGGAAGATGAAAAAGAGATTATTCTTTTTAGTGATGAAAACACCGATATCATTCATGTTTCTGTAACTTATTCTTGATTTGAATACGCTTAAAATCTATTTCAGTATCTTTTTTTTATCGTGCTCTTTTTTTAGTAAAGGACAGAATGCCGATATAAATATTTTAAAGAACATTAATGGAAGTTATACGCCAAATGGTGGAAAAGCTATGTTGATGGTTACAAATAGCGTCAATGTAATATCTTTAGGTTTGCCTGTTGGATTATTTATAACTGGGCAAGCTACGAAAAATAAGAAAGTCGTTTGGGATAGTTATGAACTACTTTCAGCAACAGCAGTAAATGGAATTTTCACGACTTCTTTAAAATTAGGAATTCAACGAGACAGACCATTTGTTACCTATCCAAATGATATTATAAAATATACGAAAGCTGGTTCTTATTCTTTCCCTTCGGGACATACTTCAATGGCTTTTTCCACTGCAATGTCGATGAGTTTGATGTATCCTAAATGGTATGTGATTGTACCTTCGTTTATTTGGGCATCAGGAGTTGGTTATTCCAGAATGTATTTAGGAGTTCATTATCCTTCAGATGTTTTTGCTGGCGCATTTTTAGGATGTGCCTCAAGTGTTGGAACACATTATCTCTTTAAGTTTTTAAGAAAGAAATATATGAAGCCAATGTGCACGAATGTATCATTATTGTAAGTCATTTCCCACTTGAATTTTGTGTTTTAACAAATTCAAAAATTCATTCGATACTAATTTGTATCTTCGCCATCTAAAATAAGCAGCATTAAACGTTTCCAATTATGAGTTTTGATAAAGAATTAATTGCAAGAAGTGCAGGACAATGTGAGGTTTGTACTTCAACAGATACATTAAGTATTTATGTTGTTCCTCCAACACAAGGAGAAAAATTGGATGATTGTGTTTATATCTGCAAAAATTGTAAAGATCAATTAGAAGGGAAAGCTGATATTGTAGCAAATCACTGGCGTTGTTTAAACGACAGCATGTGGAGTGAAGTGGATGGTGTTAAAGTAATTGCTTACCGAATGTTAAATGATCTGAAAGATGAGGTTTGGCCGATGGATTTGCTAGAAATAATCTACTTGGATGACGAAACGTTAGAATTAGCGAAATCAACAATGGAAGATGAATTCACAATTAAACATTTTGATTGTAACGGAACTCAATTGTTAGCAGGTGACACTGTTGTTCTAATTAAAGATTTAGAGGTTAAAGGGGCTAATTTCACAGCTAAACGTGGTACGGCAGTAAGAAATATTAGATTAGTAAAAGATAATTCAGAGCATATCGAAGGCAAAGTTAATGGTCAAGGAATTGTGATATTGACACAATACGTCAAAAAATAAAATTCTTTATTTCTAACCAAATTGTATTGGTAAATTCATTCTTGTTCTAATTTTTTCACCTCCACAATCAGCAGGTTTCCAATTTGGCATTAATCGAATTGTTCGTCGTGCTTCTCTATCGATCCATTTGGAAATCCCTTTTATAACTTGAACATGAGTAATAGTGCCATCTTGTTCTACAATAAAAGTGACATATACTTTTCCTTTTTCACCCAATTCAATACTTTCTTGAGGATATTTTATGTTATTTGAAATAAAAGTATTCATGGCCGACGTGCCACCAATAAAATCTGGACTAATAACATTTGAATCACACTTGGTCAATATGTCTTCTGAAACAGGAATTAGCGGTTTTTCTTTTGATGCTTCGCCAAATTTGAGATCTTCTAACTTTAACAACTCTTTTTCAAAATCAGCAGTTGGGTATATATAAATGGTTATAATTTCATCCTTCGGTTTGGAGTAATTGAGTTCACGACGAGAAATATCATAAGATTTGTTTCCACAGTTAACCATTAATACAGCTGATTCATGAACCAATTCAGAAAATACATATATCCCTAATTCGTTCGTTGTTGCGCTAATAGATACTCCTTGTTGATTTGTTATGCTAATTGTGCATCCAGGAAAAGGG
>JBEAUV010000016.1:0-25495 GCA_041161265.1 Bacteroidota bacterium
ACCGAAAATGATGAAATTATTTCTTTGAATTACCCTGTTTTACAATTTCCGAAAAAAGTGAAAAGTTTATCGTTTGATAAAACTCCGCTAGTATCGGGGAAATTGATGGGAATAAAAGGTCAATATTTATTATTTGAAGGAGGTGAGGTTTTGAATATTAGAAAGCATACTGGTTACAGCATAGAACTCACTTATTGAAAATTTATTTATAGAATTAAGTCTTGAAGTCTTTAATCTTGTAGTCTTAATATCTAATTTTACACCATGGGAAAAGATAAAATCCGACGTTTTGCTTTAATTAAAGAATTTCCAAATGTATTCGAACCTAAAATTGGTGAAGAATATGAAATGAAAGGTAAATGGAGAACTGATTACTTTAAAAATGATCATCCAATTGTTTTGGAATTGGGTTGTGGTAAAGGTGAGTATTCTGTTGGTCTAGCAAAACATTTTCCAAATAAGAATTTTATAGGTGTTGATATTAAAGGTGCACGAATGTTCATTGGTGCAAATGAAGCGCTGGAAGATAAATTAACAAATGTTGCTTTTCTTCGAACTAAAATTGACTTCATTAATGATTGTTTTTTAGAAAATGAAGTTGATGAAATCTGGTTAACGTTCTCTGACCCTCAACCTCAAAAGCCAAATAAAAGATTGTCATCATTGCCTTTTGTCAATCGGTACCGTAAATTATTGAAACAAGGAGGAATTGTTCACATGAAAACAGACTCAGATTTATTATTTGAATCTACAGTTGAACAAATAAATGAGAATAAATATGAATTACTAGAACTTACCTGGGATCTTTACGGTGATTTACCTGAAAACATTGATCCTCAAATGCGTGAAATTTTTCATATAAAAACACACTATGAAAAATTATTCACTGCAAAAGGAAGTGTAATAAAGTATTGTAAGTTTAAGATTAGTTAAAGTTCCTGTTTAAGCAACTCTCAACTTTGACATTTTTGATTTAGAAAATTGCGCAGTCGCATAATCTGAAGTTACTCGGAATTCTGATTCGTTTTTCGACGGTAATTCATACATTGCATCTGTCAAAATTGCCTCACAAATAGATCTTAATCCACGAGCACCTAGTTTGAAATCAATTGCCTTTTCAACAATGAAATCTAAGACATCAGCATCAAACTTTAATTTTACTCCATCAATATCAAACAAGCGAACATATTGTTTTACTAAAGCATTCTTTGGCTCCGTCAATATACGTTTCAAGCTTGCAGCATCCAAAGGCTCTAAATAAGTTAAGACTGGGAAGCGACCAATTAATTCTGGAATTAAACCGAAAGTCTTAATATCTGTTGGATTGATATATTTCAATAAACTTTCTGTATCAATTCGCTCTTCCTCAGATGTAGTGAATCCAATTGTTTGACGATTCACACGATTCGCAATAATTCGTTCTATTCCATCAAATGCTCCACCGCAAACAAATAATATATTTTTAGTATCAATTTGAATCATTTTTTGTTCAGGATGTTTCCGTCCTCCTTGAGGTGGTACATTCACAATTGAACCTTCAAGCAATTTTAACAATGCTTGTTGCACTCCTTCTCCTGAAACATCACGTGTTATGGAAGGGTTATCACTTTTACGAGCGATTTTATCAATTTCATCAATAAAAACGATTCCATGTTGTGCAGCATTTACATTGTAATCAGCTGCCTGTAATAAACGAGAAAGAATACTTTCAACATCTTCACCAACATAACCTGCTTCAGTAAGAACTGTTGCATCAGCAATGCAAAAAGGTACGTTTAACATTTTAGCAATTGTCTTTGCCAATAACGTTTTTCCTGTACCAGTTCTTCCAACTAAAATTACGTTGGATTTTTCAATTTCTACTTCGTCTTTTGAGGGTGGTTGATTCAGTCTTTTATAATGGTTATACACACCAACAGATAATACCTTTTTAGCATCATCTTGGCCTATTACATATTCATCCAATTTTGTCTTAATTTCAGATGGTTTCAATACATTCACCTTTTCCGCAGATGTATTTGATTTGTCACTTAAATCTTCTTCCTTGATAATTGAATGTGCTTGTTGAACACAACTTTCACAAATGTGACCTGAAACACCAGCAATTAAAATCCCAACCTCGTTACGAGATTTCCCACAAAATGAACAACCACTTTCTTTTTTAGACATAGTATTATTTGAAAAAAAAGCCACCCGTCAACAGACGAGACGGGTGGACTTTTTAAAGTTATTATTTTTTATAATCAATTTGGATTACGAACCAAAATTTCGTCAACCATTCCGTAAGCTTTCGCTTCTTCAGCAGTCATCCAGTAATCTCGATCAGAATCAGCCCAGACTTTCTCATAAGATTGTTTTGAGTGAGTGGCGATAATATCGTATAATTCTTTTTTCAATTTTTGAATTTCTCTAGCTGTGATTTCGATATCAGAAGCTTGTCCTTGCGCTCCACCTAATGGTTGGTGAATCATTACACGTGCATGTTTCAAAGCAGAACGTTTTCCTTCTGCTCCTGCACACATTAATACTGCTCCCATTGAAGCTGCCATTCCAGTGCAAATTGTTGCAACATCTGGCTTAATGTATTGCATTGTATCATAAATCCCTAAACCTGCATATACAGATCCACCTGGAGAATTCAAATAGATTTGAATATCTTTCTTCGGATCAGCAGATTCTAAGAAAAGCAATTGTGCGTTGATAATGTTAGCAACATAATCGTCAATCCCAGTTCCTAAGAATATTATTCTATCCATCATCAAACGTGAAAAAACGTCCATTTGAGTCATGTTCATTTGACGTTCTTCAATAATATATGGAGTTAATGAAGATTCAATATAATGGTCTACGTGCATACTACTTAAACCCATGTGTTTAGTAGCATATTTCTTAAATTCGTTTTTATCAAACATAGTTTGTGTGTTTATACATTGTTCTGAACGTTAAAGATAAATGCAAAGTTGGGATTGACAATCAAAAAAATGAAATTATTCAGTTTTAATTAACGATATTTTTGAAATAAAACAGATTCTTATCAATCTTTAAATCTTTTTATCTTCGTACTATGTTTCCAAACGAAATTTGCAATAAACGAATTTTACTTTCTCCATTAAATTGGGGGATGGGACATGTTGCACGTTGTATTCCGTTAATAGACCTTTTTATTAAAAATGGAAATACGGTTTTTGTGGCAGGTAATCCTGTTCAATTACATGTTTTCAAAACCTATTTTCCTGACATAAATCTCATCGAACACGAAGGATATCCATTTGAATTTGGAAAAAGAGGAAATTTTAGTTTAGACTTGTTTAAACAATTTAGAAAGTTAAAAAAACGATTAAATAATGAATTATTAGAAGTTGATTCACTTGTTGAATCACACAAAATAGACATTGTTATATCGGACCATAGGTATGGATTTAGGTCTGAAAAAGTTAATTCAATTGTGTTGACGCATCAAATAAATTTACCTGTTCGATGGTTTGAAGGTTGGGTGCAAAAACTTCATGACCGGTATTTAAAAAAATTCAATCAAGTTTGGGTGGCCGACAATGAAAACTCATCCTTTGCAGGAGATTTAAGTATGAATAAAATGCATTTACACGTGAAATACATCGGAATTTTATCTCGGTTTTCATTGTATGAAAAGCATGTAGAAAAGACCATAGATAAAGTTATAATTCTGAGTGGACCAGATATTTATGCAAAAGCATTTCTTCAAGAACAGCTTTTAACGTTGTTGCCTGAAGAACAAAATGTTGTAATAATTGGGTCGAAAGAATTGGCTGATTCGTTTCCAAATTCATCTATTAAAATTCAAGCTTCAAATGATTGGAAAGCCTGTGATCAATTTATCTTACGTGCAAAAAATATTATTGCTCGTTCAGGCTATTCTACTTTAATGGATTTAGTTGAATTGAAAACTCCATTTCAAATCACTCCAACACCAGGTCAGAGAGAACAAGAATATTTGTTTGATTTATGGTATAAAAAGTCGCTCTGAAATTCCAGTCTTCTTATCGTAAATAAAGAACAATCCAGATTTTGTAAAAAATACACTTGAAGTGTTCATTTCACTTTGAATTAATTTCCCATCCATAGAGAATATTTCAATATCTGATTCATAGGATAATTCAATCGTAGAAGTGAAAGAATCATAAAATGAAAAGTTGAATTCAGCTTCTACTGCAATTGTACCTTTTAAATATTCCTTCCCATCATAATCAGTAGATTGTAGTTTATAGTAATTTATCCCCGGATGCGGATAGTTATGTGTAAAACGATAATCTTTTAATTCAGATGAATTTCCTGCACCCAAGACTGTTCCAATTACATTGAATTGATAACCATCGATGGAATGTGAAAGCGTGAAATGAGAATTGTTTTGTTCTGATGCAATTTGCCAATTTAATAGTGTTGTTTGATTAATATATTCACCTTGAAATGTTAAGAGACTTGTAGGTAAAAAAGCAACAGCACAATCAACTGTTAATGGATCACGCATCGCTTTTAGCCATGCATTATTTGCTGCATTATTAGGCATTCCTGGCGTTTCATTTCCAGCAATTACTCCGGTAGACCAATTATTAATATCATATATACTACCTTCACTAAACCAACCGCACATTCCAGTCATGCTTAGATTGCTGATTTTCATATCATTAGGGCCGCCAGTTATTTTGTTGTCACCATATGATACTCCATGATAATAGGCTCCATTTGGAGATCTTATTTGTACAGCATCACCTAAATTAGCAAGACCCAATGTTGACCAATTTCCACCTGAATAGGTGCATGGCGAATAAGTTGAATCTTCCAACGTTAAATTATCACTTGGTAAATCATTGGTTATTTCTAACAACGCTGATAAGCTATGTGGTATTACATATAGTGAATCAATATTAATTAGATCATAAGGATCATCAGGGGGGAGGGAAGGATTTAAATCGCCACCATTGTATATTACAATTAAGGATCCTACAGGAATTGCAGCCCATTGAGTGTGATTTGTTAATCTTAAATGTCCTTTGGCTACTCCTGATGCGTGTTCCGGAAATGTCGTAGAAAATGTACCATTGTTATCATCAATAATAAATCCTCTGACGTCTGCTAAATCTCCACAATTACCGACAACGATGAATTCATAATATTCTTTTGACCCTCCTGATCCATTTGAAAACTCATTAATAAGTAATCCGTTTGAAGGTAAAATAGATATACAAGTGTTTAAATTGATTATAATATTTGAACCATTATCTGACCCTATTGCGGCAGGAGTGTTAGAAATGACTCTAATGCGATATCCAGCACCAGTTATTGTGACAGCCGGAATAGTAATATTAATTGTGCCAGAGTTTGCTGTTGATGCCAATGTTCCAATTGAAACAGGGCTAGAAAAATTCCCCGCTGAATCTGATAACTGCGCCGTGTAGATGTTTCCAGCAGTAAATGTTCCAGTTGAAGTAAAATCAACCGTACCAAAATCTGTTGTTGAACAATCAACAGTGAAAGGACCACCAGTGACATTTGAGGTCGAAATGGTATTTGTGGAGCAGGCAGTTGCTCCATTGAATGTGAAGCTATTTATACTAAATGTACCTCCAGAACCTCCCCATCCATAAAATCGAAAAGTAATCGCACTTCCAATATTTTGATGCTGTGCAGCCGCCAAACTTAAGGTAGTTCCTCCGGCAGTTGGAACCCCAATATTGGCAACATATCCATCTAAACTACTTCTAAAAGCAAAAGAGGTGGGACCCGATCCTGATGCTTGAGCAGTGTAAACAAAACTGACAAAATCAATATCACAACCAGATGTTGGAGTTAGAGTAAATTCAAAAAAATCGTTTATATCCATTCCTCCAGGGTTCCAGGAAGTAGCATTGTATCTATCGGTACCAGCATTACCAGTAATGCCAGTACCTCGACCAATTCCACTTACGGTAATATTGGCATCAACAGTTTGTCCTGTTGTGTAAGGATTTGAGGTGTTTGGACTTGCTCCGGTAATCGGATTAGTAAAAATCGACTGTCCACTAACAAAAAGAACATTCAGTGTTAAAACTGAAAATATAATAAACTTTTTCATAAATACACTTTAAAACATTTCTCGAGCGGCTTTTTTCGAATTCACGAACACGCGCCCTCGATTGGCGTTAAAGTGCAGATTTGTCGTAGAGCATTGACATTGGCATGTCAAATCCGATAACTGATATCATTGTTTCAAGTTTGTCTGACAAATGTACTCCCTTATCACAGGATGTTTTGAAGAAATATATTAACCTTTTATTATGTTTATAAACACTTTAAGATACTATATCGGTTAAGTATGTGGCGCCCGAAAAAAGAAATGTTAACTTTGACTTCGAATAAAGTTTATCATTGAAAAAGTCTTTTAAATATTTCCTTTACACACTTATTTTTACTTCTCTTGTAATGTGTATTTCTTGGAATTTTTATCCAGAAAAATCAGCACGTATTTATGCGAAATTGGTTCATAAGATTGGACTTAAAAAGAAAGAAATCGATCACCAAACATGTTTTCATGACACGTGCTATGCAATTGAGATGAACGATAGAGTAATGTTGTATTTGGAAGAGTCTTATTTGAAAGGAACCCAGCAGTTTTTAACGCGTAAAAAAGACATTTTTAAACTTGTCGAAAAAGGTGAGTTAGTATTGATTCAAGAAAATGAATACTATATCTTGGATACAATGTGGTACAGTTATCCCTATTTAATAGCACCAGCTAAAGATTTTTTAGATGAATTAGGTTATCGGTTTCAACGAAAACTTGAAAATACTGGTTTAGAATGCACACAGTTTGTATTAACATCCATGTTGAGAACTACTAGCTCCGTTGCTCGATTGAGAAAATGGAATCGCAACTCAATTAAAAACAGTGCTCATTTACACGGAACAACTTTCGATGTTTCTTATAGATCATTTAAAAATGCTAGAACCCTAACAACTGCCGAAAATCTTTATCTCGGTGATGTATTATCAAAAACACTTTGGGAGTTGCGACAGGAAAAAAGATGCTGGACAACTTATGAAACATGGCAAACATGTTTTCATGTGGTTGTGAGATGATTTTAGAAAAATCTCAATTCTTCTTGATGGAATAGTAATGTAATTGAAATTGCCTTGTTATATTTCAATTATTTATTAGGGATTATAATGCAAAAAAAAACCCGTCATTGCTGACGGGTTTTTATATTATAAGAAGATTGAATCTTATTTTACAATTCCAGAGAATGCAGCATTTTCAAAATACTTCAAAAACTCTCTGTCTTTAGCAGCTTTCGCTTTCATAGCTCCATCTTTTCCGAATGAGCTTTTCAAGTTGCTAACGATTGCATCCAATTTATCTTGACGTGCAGCAGCAACCGCTTTCAAATAGAATCCTTGAGCACTTTCTTTATCAGCTGAAGCGTCAATAGTTTTAACAGCAACATCTGGAGCACCGTTTAACATTTGAGCTAATCCTTTGTTGAAAGAATTGTCAGAACCAAAGTTAGAAACTGCATCAGCATATTTACCATCTTGGATGTTAAGAATACCCATGTTGTAGTTTACTTCAGAACCAGCTCCTTTTGCTTGACCTAATAATTGTTTCGCTTTAACTCTGTCTCCAGAAGCACCTGCAATTGCAGCCAAGTTATTTTTAGAAATTGCATTGTCTTTTAAGCTGTTTGCTTTCTCGAAGTGAGTTTTAGCTTCAGACATTTTGTTTTGCATGTATAAAACAGCTCCAACATTGTTGTGTGTTCTGTAATCTGAACCAAAGTTCTTCATTGCAACATTATATAAACGTAATTTCTCGTTTAAGTCATTTGTTAATGTAGCAGTAAATAACAATTCTTCTAGTGTTAAAGAATCTGGAGTAGCCATAGAAACAGCTTTCAACTCTTCATCAGAATAACCAGTTAAGTCATAAACTGTAACGATTTCAGAACGACGCAATAAAGGGAAAATTTTCTTATCCAATTCAGTAAATGTTTTACCCATGTTGCGCATTTCAGCCTCACGAGTTTTTGGATCTGAGTTCATTTCAATAACACGAATAACTAGATTTTTCTCATCCTCTTTGATAAGAGTAGATGCTTGTAATTCTCTTTTGAATCCTTCGTAATCCTCTCCACGTCCGTTTAGGCTATAAACTTCTGTTTGACCTTTATCGTTTTTTGCTTTTTTAGCAAGATCCATAGAAACTTTTTTGCCAGCTTCAGCACGTTCTGTAGATAAAGAGTTATTCTTATCTTCTTCACCTTCTGGAGATGCATAACCTACAACATTAATTGTTTTGATAGCAATTTTTGGATTTGATTGAGCTGCTGTTAACCATTTTGAGAAATCAACAATATCTTTGTCTTTTAACTCATTTGGCTTAACAACTGACTTACCTTTATCGTAATTGATTTGAGCCATATAAGACTTCTCATTTACTCTTTTGAATTCGTCTTTCGCTAAGATTACTTTAAAATCTTTATTAACCATGAATGGAGTAATGATAGTTGCATCAGCGATTTTAGTATCTGTAAACTGACCTTCTTTTTCTTTATCTCCTTTGTATACTTTACCAGTAACCATTAAGTCTGCATTTTCAAACTCTGGCTTGTAAGCAATGAAATCTTCATAAACCATTTTACCACCTGGCTTGTATTGAATAACAGATCCATTACCAGTAGCTTTTTCACCTAAAACAGTAACTGTTTTTAATGCAACACTACCTAACATAGGTGTGATTTCAGCTTTCGCTTTTTTCTTGATTCCTTTTTCAGGGAAAGTTACATCAACTTTCACACGTACAGAGTCTCCATGCATCTCTAATGGATTTGGAGTAACTTTGTATTCTAAATCTTTAAGAAGGTCACAACTAGTTGCTAAAGAACCAGCAATTGCGATGAACGCTAAACCTTTAATGCTTGGATTTTTCATATACTTTTTTATTTTTTTTCAAATATCACGACAATATTAAACAAATAAATTGTGTTAAAAAATAATTTCGCAATTAAATGTTAAAAATTTAGTAACAATTTAATTTTAGCTAATTTACTGTTATCAGTACACTTTTTGATCAGTTGTTCAATTCTTAACAATGTGTTTGGATCTTTAAAATCAGGATTCAAATCATGCATAGGTAATAATACAAATAAACGTTCTTGGAAAAATGGGTGCGGCACCTTTAAATTCTGAGTTTCTATCGTTTCTTGGTTGTAAAAAACGATATCAATATCTAAAACTCTAGAAATGTATTCTTGATTTTGAGATTTAACTCTTCCTGCTTTGATTTCAATTTCTTGAATTAATTCCAAAATTTGAAATGCATTTTTATAACTCTCAACCTGTATACAGGCATTTAAAAATAGTTCTGTTGAATTAAATCCTATTGGCTCTGATTCATAAATTGAGGAAATTGCCTTAATTTTTCCAATTTGAGAAGCTATTTCAATTACTGCGGTTTGCAAATTTGAGATTCTGTCTCCAAGATTACTCCCAATACTTAAATAAACAGTATTAATTATTTCCATTCAAAAGAGTTCATCAATTTTAATAGATCAATTTTTAAATAATCTAATGTTGGTTTTAAAGAATCATAATTTGGACTAGAATTAAAATAAACAACACCACTTACGAATTTTGAAGTTGAATCAGTTAAGTAAAATTGGAATGGTGAAGCAACATCACCTTGTAATTCGAAAAAAGTACCAAAAACTTTTTTGTCTGAAAAAATAAATTGTTGATCTTCAATAGCAGTTGCTTTTAATTTATGCTCATCAACCTTATCATTTGCAAAATTGATATATGTTGACACTGGTTCAATCATATCTATAAATGAAAAATGAATCACTCCATTTAATGGTCCTAGATCAATATCCTTATGGCACGTTAAGCCATTTGAATCTGAGACATTTTTTACTGTAAACATTTCAGATAACAGAAAATGATATCCACATTGACTTTTATAATCTTTATAGGAATGTTCTGGCAAATCAAGTCTTAAGTATGTTGGTGGTTTTGGTATGCTCAATTCTGAGTCACCACAGCCTGTTATTATAATAAGAAATAGAATGGAAATTTTTTTCATTATTTTTTATTTAAATCTAAAAGTTTTGCTTTGATTGATTTTATTCTGCGTTTATCAGAAGATGCAACTATTAATTTAATATGGTCAAAAGTAATGTATTCATTGTTCTTTAATATTCGTCCTTCTTGCTCAAGTATGAAGCCACCTAAAGTTTCTGAATCACCTTTTTGGTTTTCGAACAATCTCCCATCAATGTTCACTATTTTATAAAAATCTACAAGAGCAGTTCTGCCGTCAAACAAATAAGTTGTGTCGTTAATTTTTTTGTAATCTATTTTGTCATCATCAAATTCATCAGCAATGTCCCCCACAATTTCCTCAAGAATATCTTCCAAGGTCACAACTCCACTTGCACCGCCATATTCATCAACAACAATAGCCATGTGCATTTTTTTTATTTGAAACTCTTTCAGTAAGTCATCGATTTTTTTATTCTCAGGAACAAAAAAAGGTTTTCGAATTAATTCATTCCATTTAAAATAAATCGGCTTTGTAAGATGTGGTAAAAGGTCTTTGATATATAAAATACCAATTACATTATCAAATGAGTCTTGAAAAACAGGTATTCTCGAATAACCAGATTCTAGAATTAATGCTAAAACAGTTTCATAATTTAAAGTTGCATCAAACGCAATAACATCCAGCCTTGATTTCATCACTTGGCAAGCTTCCGTGTTCCCAAATTTCACGATGCCTTCAAGAATTTTATGCTCCTCATCTGAAGAACTATCTTCTTTCGTGAGTGCTAAAACTTGTTCTAAATCGTTGGTTGTAATTTTTATATCTTTCTTTTTTAATCTTTTGTGAATGATGTTTGTACCATTTACTAATAAGATTTTCAACCATGAAAGTGGTGGAATTGATTTTATTGTGTTGATAGGTAATGCCATCATTTGAGCAAATAGAAAGGAGTTTTTAGAAGCATAAATTTTGGGAATAACCTCACCCAACATTAATAGGGTAAATGTTATAATAATAATTTCTATTAAGAATCTAAAGGTTTCGTTTTTTGGATCAAGCGGGTAAATACCATGAAGTAATGAACTCGATAAAATAACTACGCCAACATTGACAAAATTGTTTGTAATAAGCAATGTCGCAAGCAATTCTTTTGGATTTTCGAGAAGTTTTAAAACAGTTTTCGAAGATTTGCTATCATCATTCTTCAGTTGGTCTTTTTCTTTCGGACTCAATGAAAAGAATGCTGTTTCAGATCCAGATGCTAATGCTGATAAAAATAATAAAACGCCTAAGACAATAAAGCTGACAATAGCATTCGAAAGACTAAATCCAGCGATTATAGTTGTTTGATATGATTCAATACTAGATATTTCTATTATTTCCATGTTGTTAAAAAGGAAGACTATCTGTATCTTCTTGCTTTAAATCGTCTATTTTTAAGGGTGGAGTAGGAGTGCCTTCTTCTTTATATGGGGCACTCGAAATTGTTGTCTTTTCAGTTCCTTCAGGTCGAGAAAGTATATTCAATTCATCTGCAATGATTTCGGTTGTATAACGAGTAATATTTTCTTTGTCTTGCCAAGATCTTTTTTTGAGTTTTCCTTCGATATAGACTTTATATCCTTTTTTAAGGTATTTTTCTGAAACTTCAGCAAGTCCTCGCCAGGCAACGATATCGTGCCAATCAGTGATTTCTTTTTTTTCGCCAGTAGATTTGTCTGTGTATACCTCAGAAGTAGCAATAGAGAAATTGGCTACTACAGCTCCGTTTTCTAGATGTCTTACTTCCGGGTCTTTGCCAAGATTTCCAATTAGAATTACTTTATTAACGCTACCAGCCATAATTTGTGTCAAATATAAGGGTTATTGAATACTATTCTAAAGGTAATTTATTTTAGGAATTATTCAATTTCAAAACTAAGTTAAAATTGATTTTAATTATCTTCTAAATATCTATCTATTAATCTTGGTAGAGGATAATCTTGAATATCGGCTAATTTAATTTTTTGCCAATTTGACTCAGTAAATGAAGGTTCTCCTGAGAAATGGTAAAATTTCGCATGTATACGTTGATGTGATAATATGTGTTTTATTTCAGTTGACACTTTTGTTGGTCCAGTTAAGCTGTATTTATCCCAATTAGATATTTCATTATTGTCACTTGATTCAACTAAAGGAAATTGATAAAGATTTAGCCAAATGTCTTTTGAAATTCGTTTTTCCAAATATGTATTTCCGTTGTAGTCAAAAAGCATAAAATGAAAATACCTGTTAGTTATTTTGATTTTTTTGGATTTTACGGGTCTTGAATTGATTGTGCCTGATTCGTAGCTCAAACAATTTATTGATAAAGGACATTCAAGACAGTTAGGATTTGATGGAGTGCATTGCAATGCTCCAAACTCCATGATTGCTTGATTGAAAATGTCTGGATTTTTTATATCTATTAATGTTTGTGCTAAGTCAAAAAAAATCTTTTTGCCTTCGGTTGAATCAATAGGTGTTTCAATATCAAAAACACGACTTAATACTCTATAGACATTACCATCAACAACGGCAACAGGTTCTTTGTATGAAAAAGATGCAATTGCAGCGGCAGAATATGTTCCTATACCCTTAAGCATTAATAATTCTTTATAGTTGTTTGGGAATTTTCCGTTTTTTTCTAAAGCGATTGTTTTTGCAGTATAGTGTAAGTTTCTTGCACGGCTATAATAGCCCAAGCCTTGCCAGAGATTCAAAACTTCTTGTTCAGTAGCATTTGCTAAATCAAAAACTGTAGGATAAGTCTTAATGAATTTTATATAGTAAGATAATCCTTGTTCAACTCGTGTTTGCTGCATGATAATTTCAGATAACCAAATTTCATAGGGTTCATTTGTATGTCGCCATGGTAAATCTCTTTTGTTTAGTCTATACCAATCCGTTATTAATAGGTTAAAATCAGCCATTAAGGGAATTTTTTGTTTTTTTTTTCGATAATGCAAAAATATAATCTTTTCTCGAAGTACTTTTGTACTCTGAAAATCAAATTGTTGAATAATAAAAAATAAATAATGACTAAAGCAGACATCGTAGCAGACATCGCCGGAGAAACGGGATTAGAAAGAGTTGAAGCACTAAAAGCAGTAGAGGCATTTATGACATCTATTAAATCTTCATTAGCTAATGGACAAAACGTATATTTAAGAGGTTTTGGAAGTTTTATTGTTAAGGAAAGAGCAGAGAAAACAGGAAGAAATATTTCTAAGAATACAACTATTATTATTCCAGCACACAACATTCCTTCATTCAAACCAGCAAAAACTTTTGTTGACGAGATTAAAAACAAGGTTAAAGTAAATTAAGAGTTACTTTTCATTGTAATGATATAAATTCATTTGAATTTATTATCTTTGCACTCCCTGAATTCAATAGGAATATTTATTCCCTTTAAATCAGGTATATAGAGCGAAATTAACAACTTAAATATAAGATTATGCCAAGTGGTAAAAAAAGAAAAGGACACAAGATGGCTACGCACAAGCGTAAAAAAAGATTAAGAAAAAATCGTCATAAGAAGAAAAAGTAACAATTTGTTACACGATATTATAAACTTAGTAGGTTTTGGCTTGCTAAGTTTTTTCTGTTTTTTAACTTTTAAATAAAGCTTCGTGAGTTTAGAACTAATAGTCGATGCCCGTAAAGGGAGCATCTGGCTTGCTTTATTGCGTGACGGGAAACTTATTGAGTTGCATGAAGAAAGAGGGAATAACGATTTCTCGGTTGGTGATATTTATCTTGGAAAAGTAAGAAAAATTGTCCCAAGTCTTAATGCTGCTTTTGTTGATGTTGGATACGAAAAAGATGCTTTTTTGCATTATTTAGATCTTGGACCTCAATTTAATTCACTTAATAAGTTTACAAAAGACACGCTACACGGCAAGCAAAGCGTATCCGATCTTCTTTATTTTAAAGGTGAAGGTGACATCCCTAAGGATGGAAAAATTAATGATATAATTTCCTCTTCTCAACCTATTTTAGTGCAAGTTGCGAAAGAGCCAATTTCTAGTAAAGGACCGCGTTTATGCGCTGAAATCACATTAGCTGGAAGATATTTAGTGCTTGTTCCTTTTTCTGATAAGATTTCAATATCTCAAAAGATCAAAGAACCTGAGGAAAGAAAACGTTTAAAGGATTTGATGGAAAGCATCAAGCCTAAGAATTTTGGTGTTATAATTCGTACGGTTGCAGAAAATCGTAAAATAGAATTATTAGATCAAGATCTTAAAAATCTACTTGAAAAGTGGAAGACAATGTATGCCAATCTTAAAATATCAACTCCTCCTAAAAGAGTGTTGGGCGAGATTGACAAAACATCTTCTATTTTACGTGATTTATTGAATGGAGATTTTACTAATATCCATGTCAATGATGAAACACTTTTCGGTGAAATGAGAGATTTCGTTACTGGAATTGCTCCAGGACGTGAAAATATCTTAAAACTATACGATAGCAAGATTAGTATTTTCGAAAGATTTGGTATCACAAAACAAATAAAGACGCTTTTTGGAAAAAAAGTTCCTTTACCTAGTGGTGGTTACTTAATCGTGGAACATACAGAGGCAATGCACGTTATTGATGTCAATAGTGGTAACAGAAAAGGAGCCGATGGACAAGAAAGTAACGCTGTAGCAACCAACATGGAAGCGGCTGAAGAAATTGCCAGAGTGCTGCAGCTAAGAGATATGGGTGGTATTGTTTGTGTCGATTTTATTGACATGCACGACCGCGAAAACAACAAAATACTTTTCGAGAAATTGAAAAGCCACATGTTACGCGATAGAGCAAAACATAACATTTTACCTCCTTCAAAGTTTGGAGTTATTGAAATTACACGCCAACGCGTTAGACCAGAAACAGATATCAATACGTCTGAAATGTGTCCAACATGTAACGGAACAGGTGAAGTTCAAGCAAGTATACTATATGCTGAAGAGATTGAATCAAACTTGAATTATTTGTTATTAGACAGAAAAGAAGCTCATGTAAGCTTGCTTGTTCATCCTTATTTGGAAGCTTATTTCAAAAAAGGAATTATTTCAAGACAAGTAAAATGGTTCTTTAAATACAAGAAATGGATCACTGTAAGAGGTGTCACTGCACACCATTTATTACAATATTCATTTGTAAATAAGATTAACGAGGAAATTGCACTCTGACATGAAGTCGGAGTGCAAATACTCTCTTTTAGAAGCAAAAGCTAAGTTAGAAGCGCTTTGTGCTTACCAAGAGCGATGTCAGCTCGAATTACGTCAAAAATTAAATTTGTGGGGATTAAATGAGGAAGATTCTGATATTTTAATTTCAGATTTAATCTCAAATAATTTTCTGGATGAAGAAAGATTTGCTTCGGCTTTTGTTTCGGGAAAATTTCGCATTAAAAAATGGGGAGTAATAAAAATTAAAAGTCACCTTTCTCAAAAGCGAATTTCAAATTATTCTATTCAAAAAGCACTTAAAGAAATTGACCGTGACGAATATTGGAACACGCTAGTATCGCTTGCAATCAAGAAACAAAAAGAACTTTTAAAAGAGAAAGATCCTTGGCAAAAAAAAGTAAGAGTTATGCGTTTCTTGCAATCAAAAGGCTATGAAAGTGATTTGATTCAGGATGCCGTTAAAACAGTCTTTTCTATTGAGAAATAAGTTTTCTAACGATTATTTCTTTTTCACCTAAGTAATTTACATATTCGATTTTTAAAGTATACAAACCTGCACTTTCAGGAGAGTTGAAGTATCCGAAACTTTGATTTGAAATGCTTTCACTCCACACTAAATCCCCAGCTGTAGTGTAAATTTTTACGGTGAATTCGGCAATTGCATCGTTGGCAGATCTGACAATAAACTTCCCATTTTTTGAAGCTGGATTTGGATAAACTGAAAACTCATCAGCAGCTTCATTCATAAAAATTGATTGGTCAAAATGGAACAAGAACAAGCCATTTTGCCTATCTGACACAATTATTCTACCTGAATTATAATTTGAAAAGACACCCCAAGCACCGTTCATCTTAAAATTGGAGGATGTTGGATATGTGTCATAGCTTGCCACTTCAACAGGTGTATTTCGAATATCGAAAATCCTTAGTCCCTCATTGTAATAGGCGACAAATGCAAATTGATCAGTGCACATAATGTTGTGAGGCACACTATTATTATCATAATTGGTTCCAAAATAACTTTCAACTTGAATAGTGTAATTAGAACCCACCGTACATTTTTTAACCCTTTTACCATTCGTTTCATCCGCAAAAATGTATGTCATTCCATTCGGACTCAACCAGCCTTGATGATTATATCCTTGGTCTTGATAAAACGTGAGATTGTTAATATAACTAGGGGATGACGGATTGGTAAAATCGTAAACTCTTAATCCTTCATCTCCGCAGTTTAATATAGCAATGTTATCACGAACATAACAATCATGAACAGTTGGTATGTCAGATGGTCCCTCCCAAAGTAAAACTGGATTTATTGGATTGGCAAGTGAAAACACCCGTAATGGCACCATTGATAGAGGATTTCCTGCAACAATTGGTGTTACAAGGCAAGCATAAAGTAATGCATTTGCAGTGTCAATCGTTAAGTTGTGAACCTTCCCAAAATTCACATTTTGAATATCAGCAACTTTTACAACAGAATCGGGTAAATAACTCAAGTCAATTATTTGTAAACTGCTATTGCCTTCGTCACATATAGAATAAGCATAATTCCCGAAAGTTTTAAATTCTCTATGTATGACTTGAGATGAATTAAATTTTCCTTCAACAAATCCACATTGAATCAATTTATTTTCAGTTGAAAGTTTAAAAAAGTGAGTTCCTTCGGTTGAGCCTATAATTGCATATTCAATAGAATCTCGTGTGAATCCCCAACAACCGCTATATCTGACAAGACTTGTATTCGTTACCAATGTATCCTCGCTCCAATTATCGAGAAACGTAATATTTTTTTGTTCTTGTGCTTGGAGCAGAATAGAATAAAATAGACAAAAAAATAGTATAATCCTTTTCACGAAGTAAACATTGTTCAGTAAAGATAAAAACAATAGAAGGATTTAAATTATTTTAACTTTATAATAAGTGAATATTAATTATTTTAGTGCTCAAAATTGAATTTAAAGTGTCAGACGCAGTAATTATTATACCAACGTACAATGAAATTGAAAATGTTGAACGCATGGTTCGAACTATCATGGCGTTTGAAAAAGATTTTCATATTTTGGTTGTAGATGATAATTCTCCTGATGGAACTTCAGAAAAAGTGGAAGAATTACAGCTAGAATTTCCAAATAGAATTCATCTTGAAAAGCGAGAAGGGAAACTAGGATTGGGAACAGCATACATTCACGGATTTAAGAGTGCCATTCAAAAAGGGTATGACTTTATTTTTGAAATGGATTGTGACTTTTCACATGATCCTAATGATTTAATTCGTTTATACAATGCATGTGTTCAAGGTGCAGATTTGAGTATCGGATCACGCTATTGTAAGGGTGGAAAAGTGAAAAACTGGCCGTTAAAACGAGTTTTAATGTCCTATTTCGCAAGTGTTTATGTCCGAATGATTTTATTCATTTCAATTAAAGACACCACAGCTGGATTCAAATGTTACCGAAGAAAAGTTTTAGAAACAATCAATTTGGATGGTAACACATTCAAAGGCTATGCTTTTCAAATCTGTATGAAATACGCCGCTGTGAAACACGGATTTAAAATAATCGAAGTTCCAATTACATTCGTTGATAGACTTTACGGTATTTCAAAAATGAGTTCAGGAATATTTAAAGAAGCCTTTTTTGGGGTTTGGAAAATGCGAAAAATGAAATTATGAGTTCTACAATTCTATTAAAATCGGCAACTATTGTTAATGAAGGTCAGCAGGTTGTTGCGGATATCTTAATTAAGAATGGTATAATTGAAAAAATTAGTTCTAATATTTATCTAGTTGAAAATGCAGAAGTATATAACCTTGAAGGAAAATTTGTTCTACCAGGTTGTATTGACGACCAAGTTCATTTTAGAGAACCAGGCTTGATTCATAAAGCTGATATTGCATCGGAATCTAAAGCTGCTGTGGCTGGTGGAATAACCACTTACATGGAAATGCCTAATACTGTTCCAAATGCATTGACTCAAGAATTATTAGAGGATAAATACCAAATTGCAGCACGATCTTCTATTGCGAATTATTCATTTTTCATGGGGGCTTCCAATGATAACTTGGAGGAAGTATTAAAAACGAATGGCAAAAATGTTTGTGGGCTAAAAATTTTCATGGGTTCTTCTACAGGAAACATGCTGGTTGACAAAGAAAAATCACTAGAAGATTTTTTCGAAAAAGTACCACCGTTACTTATTGCAACGCATTGTGAGGATGAAGGAACGATTCGCGCAAACATTGAGAAATATAAAGCAATTTACGGTGAGAATGTTCCAATTGAGATGCATCCAATAATACGCAGTGAAGAAGCATGTTATTTATCGTCATCAATGGCTGTTCGTTTGGCTAAAAAGTTTAACTCACGGTTACACATTTTGCATATTTCAACAGAGAAGGAACTTGCCTTATTTGATAATACAATTCCGTTAGAAAAAAAGATGATTACGGCAGAGGCATGTATACATCATTTATGGTTTTCTGACGAGGATTATAAAACAAAAGGAAATTATATTAAATGGAATCCAGCTGTAAAAAAAGCGAGTGACCGTGATGCAATTTTTCAAGCAGTTTTAGATAATAGAATTGATGTTATTGCTACAGATCATGCACCGCATACACTTGAGGAAAAAGAGCAGTCTTATTTTAAAGCTCCATCAGGAGGGCCACTTGTTCAAAGTGCTTTACAAGCAATGCTTCAGAAAATGGATCAAGGACTTATCAGTATAGAGAAAATCGTGGAAAAAATGGCGCATAATCCTGCAATCCTTTTTCAAATTGAAAAAAGAGGGTTTATTAGGGAAGGATATTTTGCAGACCTAGTTGTCATTGATAAAAAACCATATACTGTTGCAAAAAATAATATTTTGTATAAATGTGGTTGGTCACCTTTTGAAGGATTTACATTCAATTATTCAATTGATAAAACTTTTGTAAATGGAAATCTCGTCTATTCTGATTGTAAGATTATTGAGAATTCATTTGGAGCACGTTTGTTATTTAATAGATGAAAATGAAATTTTCTTCTCTGTTAATATTCTTTCTAATACTTAGTTCTTGTTCTGATTATACAAGTGGGAGACCTACGCCACAGAACTTAATACCGCGAGATACCGTGGTGATGGTATTAAAAGACATGACATTAATTGAATCTCATATTCAAACTAAATATTTGCATGTGTCCAGATTTCAAAAAACAATGAAATTGTCTGGAAAAAAAGTTTTAGACCATTATTCAATATCCCACAAACGCTTCGAAGAAAGTATGGAATATTATGGTACTAGACAAGAAGAAATGCAATCGATATATTCTCAAGTCCTTGATTCTTTAAATAAAGAAGCATCTTTATTAAGTAAGGATGTGATATTGAAAGATACTAGTTTACAACATATTCAGATTGAAGGATTAAAAGTAATACCAGGAATTAAAAGGGAAAAATAGAATTAATTTTAAATTGTTACTATTCATTCTTAAAAATCAACTTTCAGTTATCAACTTTAAACGATCAGAAGAAAGAATTATTCACTGTCGTTTTCATCTTCATCTACATGTAAAATGTGCAACAGTCTATGAGCAATTGGAGAGAAAAATAATGCAAAAGTACTTAGGAAAACAACTCCACTCATCAAAGCGTAAAAGGATGCAAAAAATTTAGCGGCATCTGTTTCCAATAGATTTACTGGTCCCATTCCTGCTAAAATCATAGAAGCATTATACAAACTGTCAATCCATGTTAATTCTGCTATATAATGGTATCCAAAAACACCAATTAACAATGCAAGAGTTAATAGAATAACAGAATAGATAAAAAACCGGAGCATTCTTAATGCAAACTCACGTGGTTTTAAAATATTTCTCTTTTTAATAGAACTTTTCATGTTATACCTGTTTTTTTTGAAACATAGAAAGTGATGGATGTAATCCAAACAAAAATACATAGGAAAGTAATCTTTTGAAGGATTGGCAGATAATTTATTTGAAAGTCAAAAAGATAGATTAGATTATTAATTGCGACTAAAATGAGACAAAAACTGCCAAATAGATAAGTTTTTAAATTACCAAGTTTATAAAACCCATAGATAGTTAAAATGAAAGCTGTTGCACCAAACAAAACAGCTAACCCTATAAATACATCATGGTAATCCGTGAAAATTAGTGAAAAGAAAATCATTGACAGCATTCCACAGAATTGAATTATTCTATTCGAAATTTTAGTTAATGACAATGAATTTGGTAGTTGAATCCAAAATAAACTTAATGAAAGAGATAAAAAAATCATTCCCACTAATGCTATAGGTCGAGCTTTATTTATAAACCCATTTTTTGAATATTCGCCCAATAATTCGCACCAATAATTTGTTGACCAATGAAATCCAATTTGTGTTTTATCGAAATTAGATCCCCCAGGATAATAGCGTGTAGCAATTATATACAAGATTGTATAGATAGCAATTCCAGTAAGAGTTAAAAATGGCCAATGCTTTTTATTTCTTACTTTTTCAATCATGATTTATAAAATTAACGTAATTTTCTATCTGGGTTGGTCTTGAGAAAAGATTCCCAATTACCTGATTTCGATTTATTGTGTTCGCCGATTCCATTTGAGAAATGATGACAGACAGCAACTGCCAATCCATCCGTAGCATCTAGATATTTTGGCATTTCATCAAAATTTAGAATGGTTTGTAACATTGCTGCCACTTGTTCTTTAGAAGCATTACCATTACCAGTTATCGCTTGTTTTATTCTTCTAGGTGAATACTCTTCAAAAGGAACATTGTGGCTTAAACTTGCTGCTATTGCTACTCCCTGTGCACGACCCAATTTTAACATTGATTGAACATTCTTGCCAAAGAATGGAGCTTCAATAGCCATTTCATCCGGTTTGAATTCTTTGATGATCCCATCTAGTCGGTCAAAAATACGTTTTAACTTATCAGGATGGGTAGGAAGTTTGCTCAATTGAATGATGCCGAAATTAATTAATGATAATTTATTTTGTTTAACATGAATTAATCCATATCCTAAAACTGTTGTTCCAGGATCAATTCCAAGAATTATCTTATCTTCAACCATTCAATTGTTGTTCGTTGGTTAAAGCTATAAAAAAACAAAAGATAATTTTCATTTTTCTTAAAATGATTCTGCTTGCAGTCATTGCAGTGTTCTTTTATTTTCAATTTATCAAGATTGATTGGAGCAAAGAAAAGATACAATTGATTCATCCAATTTTCTTATTTCTCACTTTACTCTTAGTTCCAGTTAACTGGTTTTTAGAATGGTTAAAGTGGGCTGTGACATTAGATGTTGTAGAAGTTCGAACCACGCAAAAAATTAAAATAGATGCTTTTTTCGCTGGAATAATTACTGGAATGTTGACACCAAATATGCTTGGAAATTTCATCGGTCGTATTTATTATTTTGAAAGACGAGATAGAATATCTTTGACAATTTTAACCCTTGTTTCCAATTATGCTCAATTCATAGCAAGCATTGTATTTGGGATTATAGGGATTTTGATTTTAGGTAAAATTCCTATAGATTTTGACATCAATCAATTCAAATTTTTGCTAATTGGAATTGGAGTTGTTGTAATCTTTTTCTATTTCAATTTTGAATGGTTATTGATTTTTCTAAAACGAAAAGTAAGAATTCATGTATTGATTCGAAATATCAAGAGACGTCGAATGTATCGGTGGAAAATTCTTTTACTGAGTTTTTTGCGTCATGGTATTTTCACCTTACAATTTTCTTTTATTCTTCATGCATTTGGAGAAAATCTGTCATTTGAAAATGTATTTTTGATTTGGCAAGTATATTTATGGGTTACAATTGCACCTTCGTTAATATTAGGGAAATTAGCAATTCGAGAATCAATAGCAATTTGGGTCCTAGCTATAGCTGGAATGGGAGAGTTGACCGTTTTAATTTCATCTTTTCTTATTTGGACATTCAATTTATTACTCCCAACAATTATTGGTTTATTTGTTTGCAAAGAAAAACGATAGAATATGCTAGAAGTAGAAGTTTTATTCTTTGTCATTTATGTTTCCCTATTAGGATTACTTGTTTTTATTGGTTTTTTTGTTCAAACTAAAAAGGAAATAACCTATCTGTCAAATGAAACAAACGCAAAAATAAAGTCGATATCTTTAAATGATTTGGTTGTAATTATTCCATTTCGGAACGAAGAGAAAAGAATTGAATGTCTCTTAAACAGTATTTCTGCTTCCAAAGAATTACCGAAGGAGTTTATTTTTGTGAACGATCATTCTTCAGATAAAAGTGTTGAAATAATTTCTAAAAAACTTGCTGGTATTTCCTTTCGTATAATCGAATTACCAAATGGAGTAGAAGGGAAGAAGCGAGCAATTCGTTATGCAATTCAACAAACCACTTCTGATTACATATTAAGTTTTGATGCTGACATTGAATTTAAACCAAACTATTTTTCCAAACTCAAGAAACTTTCGGAGGCAGATTTATATATTCTACCTGCGATATTAAAAGCCAAAAAATTGCACGAACATTTGTATGAAGTGGATTTGATCTTGGTGAATGCAGCAAATTGTGGAATAGCAGGATTGAAAAGACCGATTATGGCAAGTGGAGCTAATTTACTCTATAAAAGAGATGCTTTTGAAAAATTCGACAATTTTGAAAGTCATACACACATGCCAAGTGGTGATGATATCTATCTTTTAAGAGATTTTAGAAAGCAAAAAGCAGATATTCGGTTAGTTACTGATACAAATTTTTCTGTTGAAACAGAGACTCCCCAAAGTTTAAAAGAATTTTTTAATCAACGATTACGCTGGATTGCAAAAACTGGCGATGTAAAAGATCAGTTAAGTTCAGTATTGGCAATTGTTCAAATCATACTCACTTTGACTTTCGTATCGTGCCTTGTAATCTTTATAATTCAAGATGAATGGAAAAGTGCATTGATTTTTTATATCCTAAAAACGACAATTGATTTGGTTTTATTTTTACCCTATTTCAATAGAATTAAACGAATGAAATCATGGTTGTTCATTCCAATTTATGAACTGTTATTCCCGATATATTCTGTGGTAATTTTATGTGCGATGTATCTGTATAAACCAGTATGGAAGGGGAGGAGACTAATTACAAATTATTAGTTGTTAATTACAATTTAATTGGTCACGGAGCCTGTCGAAGTGCCAAATTACCTCTTCTCAATCTCCGATAAACTCTCCATTTTCTTTTTAGCAAGGAATTCTTTTACATCTTCAAAATGTTCTTTTACACGTTTATTTCCGAATTCAAAAACTTTCGTAGCCAAACCGTCCAAGAAATCTCTGTCGTGTGAAACAAGAATTAATGTACCATCAAAATTGCGTAAAGCATCCTTGATAATATCTTTCGTTTTCATATCTAAGTGATTCGTTGGCTCATCAAGAATCAAAACATTCACAGGTTCAAGCAATAATTTAATCATTGCCAAACGTGTTCTTTCTCCACCCGATAATACCTTTACTTTTTTAGCACTGCTATCACCACCAAACATAAATGCTCCGAGAATATCTCTGATTTTAGTTCGAATATCACCAACTGCTATTTCATCAATTGTATCAAAAACACTTAGAGTTTCATCCAATAATGCTGCTTGATTTTGAGCGAAATAGCCAATTTGAACTTTGTGACCGATTTCTAAAGAACCACTAAATTCAATCTCATTCATGATTGCTTTTATCATGGTCGATTTTCCCTCGCCATTTTTCCCAACAAAAGCAACCTTTTCACCTCTTTCAATAGTTAATGATGCCTTCTCAAAAACAGTGTGATTACCATATTTTTTTGTTAATTCGTTTACAACAACTGGATAATTCCCAGAACGAATAGCTGGTGCAAATCTCAATTTTAGGGCAGAAGAATCTATTTCATCGACTTCAACGATATCCAATTTCTCTAGCATTTTCACCCTCGATTGAACTTGATTTGTTTTAGAATAAGTTCCTTTAAATCGATCTATGAAATCTTGCGTATCTGAAATATATTTTTGTTGATCGTCGTATTGTTTTTGTTGTTGCTCACGTCGTTCCTTGCGCAATTCTAAATAATGAGAATATTTTGCTTTGTAGTCATAAATACGTCCAGTTGTAATCTCAATTGTGCGCGTGGTGATATTATCAACAAACGCCCTGTCATGGGAAATCACAACTACAGCTTTAGCATTATTTACTAAAAAATCTTCTAACCATTCAATCGAATCAATATCCATGTGATTTGTAGGCTCATCTAAAAGAATCAAATCGGGTTTTTGCAGTAAGATTTTGGCTAGTTCAATTCTCATACGCCATCCACCACTAAATTCTGAGGTTGAACGTGAGAAGTCTTCTCGTAAAAAACCTAATCCAAGTAACACTTTTTCAACTTCAGCTTCATAGTTGATTTCCTCCATGGAATAAAACTGTTCACTTAATTCGGAAACTCTTTCAATGATTTTCATGTAATCATCTGACTCGTAATCTGTTCGTGTTGTCAATTCAGAATTCAATGCTTCAATTTCATCTTTCATTCTAAAGATTTCTTTGAACGCTTTTGATGTTTCTTCGAAAACAGTTGCATCATCTTTTGTCAATAAATGCTGCGGTAAATAGGCGATAACCGATCCTTGTGGAGCATTTACAGTTCCTCTATTTGGTTTATTTACTCCAGCAAGAATTTTTAGCATGGTTGATTTCCCAGCCCCATTTTTACCCATTAGGGCAATTTTGTCTGTTTCGTTAATTACGAAAGAAACATCACTAAACAAAGTTGTTCCACTAAATTCTACTGCTAGCCCTTCTACTGAGATCATTGATTGATTTTTAAGGGTGCAAAGGTAGGGTTTTAAAGGGGATTTTTCTAATCTCTAAAAAGAAATAAAAGTTAAATAAGAGCCTACTATTTTACCAATTGAAAAAAGCCAGTATACACTTTATCTACTTCTTTTATTTTTAATACAAAGAAATAAGTTCCTTCGTTGAAATCTGATCCATTCCAATCATTTAAATAGCCTTCTTTTTGATACATCAAATTCCCCCATCTGTTATAGATGGAAAGTTCTGTATCTTGATAAAATTGTAAATAGGCAAATTCAAGCAAATCGTTCACCCCATCATTATTTGGAGTAACAATATTTGGTGCAGTAACATCAACAGGTAAAACATTAATTAGTTGACAAATACTATCCTGACAACCATTGTCATTATTAAGGGTTAGGCAGACATTATAAG
>JBEAUV010000017.1:0-25162 GCA_041161265.1 Bacteroidota bacterium
TTTAGGAAAAAGAAAAAAAATAGAAGATTTAATTCAAGAATATAGCATAGAATTTCAAGATGTTCAAATAATCGATCCAAAATCAGAAGAAGAAGAGGAACGCAGAATATCTTATGGTAAGTCGTTTTTTGAAAAACGAAAACGAAAAGGGATTACAGAATTTGAATCAATTCAAATCATGCGCGAAAGAAATCATTTCGGCGCTATGATGGTTGAAATGGGAGATGCAGATGCAATGATTTCTGGGATTACAAGAAATTACCGTGATGTTGTTCGGCCAGCGATTCAAACAATTGGATTACAAAAAGACGTTAACACAATCGCCGGGATGTATATTTTGGTCACAAAAAGAGGTCCTTTATTCTTGGCTGACACAACTATTAATTTGAATCCAACTGCAGAAGAAATTGCTGAAATAACGAGTAACGTAGCAAAAATGATTAGCAAGTTTAAAGTAACTCCACGAATTGCTTTATTAAGTTATTCAAATTTTGGATCTTCACCTGGTGAAGATGCTGTAAAAATGGCAAAAGCTGTTGAAATTTTACATGAAAAGTTTCCAAATCTTGTAGTGGACGGAGAAATACAAGCAAACTTTGCCTTGAATAATGAATTGATGATGGAGAAATTCTCTTTTTCTCAACTAGCAAATAAAGAAGTAAATACTTTAATTTTCCCTAATTTATCGGCAGGAAACATTGCTTATAAATTATTACAAGAAATGACTGATGGTGAAGCTGTTGGGCCAGTATTAGTTGGATTGAAAAAGTCTATCCACGTTTTACAACTTGGGTCTTCCGTTAGAGAAATAATAAATATGGTAAAAGTAGCCGTTGTGGATGCACAAAATAAATAAAAAATGATCGGACATTTAAACGGTAAACTAGTTGAAAAAAATCCCACAGAATTAATTATTGAATGTGGAGGTGTGGGCTATGAAGTGAAGATTTCATTGAACACTTTTTCTACTATTGGTTCAGTTGAAGCGTTAAAAATCTATACAAAATTGATTGTTAGAGAGGACGCGCAAATTCTTTATGGCTTTTCAAGTAAAGAAGAACGTGAAATGTTTAACCATTTAATTTCAGTTTCAGGGATTGGTCCCAATACTGCAATGATCATGCTTTCTTCTCTGGTTCCCGACGAAATTGCGCATGCTATACAAGTTGAAGATGTCGCAACAATTCAAAGTATAAAAGGAATTGGAGCGAAAACTGCTCAACGTGTAATTATTGATCTGAAAGATAAAATGTTAAAAATTGTCTTTTCATCAGAAAATATATTTAATCAAAACAATACAAATCGATTTGATGCGTTAACTGCATTGGTTTCTTTGGGTTTTGATAAAAAATCTGCAGAAAAAGCTATTGATAAAATCGCAGTAAGTGATGAATCAGTAGAAATATTAATTAAAGAAGCATTGAAAATTTTATAATTTGAAAGTATTACTTAACCTACATTTAAAGATTAATTCAACACGATTGTTGGCAGTTTTTGCATGTGGATTTTTTTTTACTACATTGAATGCTCAAGACACCTTGATTTATCCGATTCAAAATTATTTTGATCCAACTCAAACTCAACCTCAAAGCTTTGATTTAGGAGATCCTACATCTGTAAAGCCAACAATAGTTTATGACCCAATTACGGGCACATATGTTTTCTCAGAGACGATTGGTTCGGGATTGAATTATAGAAATCCTTCAATGATGACATTAGAAGAATATCTTGAATACGAGCGTCAAAAATCATTAAGAGAAAATTGGAAAGAAAAAATTGATGAGCAAACAGCTCAAAATCAACCAATGGAATTTCCAATAAAAATTGGAAGTAAAGCTTTTGAGAATTTCTTTGGTTCTGATCAAATTACCATTCGTCCGGCAGGATCTGTAGAATTATCCTTTGGAGTTAATTCTTCCCGTTATGATAATCCCATTTTACCAGTAAAACAAAGGAAAATAACCCGATTTGATTTTCAACAACAAATTCAATTAAACTTGGTTGGGCAAATTGGAACAAAATTAAAAATTGGGACAAGTTATAATACACAAGCGGCATTTGACTTCGATAATATTTCCAAATTGGAATATACTGGTGATGAAGATCAGATAATGCAAAAAATTGAATTGGGTAATGTTGCTTTACAATTACCAACTTCACTTATTCAAGGATCCCAAACCTTATTTGGTGTTAAAACACAATTAAAATTTGGGCGTTCAACAGTAGATTTAATTGCTGCATCTTCTAAGGGAAAAAGACAAGAAATTAATATCACTGGTAAAGCGCAAGTTCAAAAATTTGAATTAGGAGCTGATAATTATGAGGCAAATAGACATTATTTTGTAAATCTTTATCATAAAGATCATTATGATGAAGCAATGTCGACTATTCCAATTGTTAGTTCTTCAGCATACATTACTCGTATGGAAGTATGGTTAACAAATAGAACGAACAATACTGAAAACACGAGGAATATTATTGCTTTTTCAGATTTAGGAGAAGCAAAAGCAGAAAATTGTGAAGGTACTCCAGGAAGTTTATCAACCAACGAATTTCCAGACAATCAGTCAAACGGTTTATATGACTGGGCTTCAAATCAACCTTTGGTGCGTGGTTTTTCAAATGCGGTATCTGTTCTTAGTTCACAAGTTACTTCACCAGGACCTTTTCAGCAAGCAGTGCATTATGAGAAGGTAGAAAATGCACGAAAATTAACTGAACAAGAATATTCTTACAATGCGTTATTAGGATATGTTTCTTTGAATTTACCATTGAACAATGACGAAGTTTTAGCTGTTGCATATGAGTACACCTACCGAGGAGAGACTTATCAGGTTGGAGAATTTTCTACCGATGGAGTAGCTGGGCAACAAGCGCTGATTTTGAAATTAATGAAACCAACAATCACAAGCCCGCAAAATAAAATTTGGGATTTGATGATGAAAAATGTCTATTCAATTGGTGCGTATCAAGTTGATCAAACTGGATTCAGAATTGACCTATTGTATAATAATCCTGAAACGTCCTTATTAGTGCCTTTCTTCCCGATGGCTGGGGTTGATGACAAACAAATTGTCACACTCCTAGACATGGACAAACTCAACCAAAACAACCAACCTTTTTCAGATGGTGTTTTTGATTATGTACCGCTTACTTTTGTTGGAAATAGGGCAGAAAATGGTGGGACAATTAACACGAAAAATGGTAGAATTTATTTTTCTACTATCGAACCATTTGGAAAAACATTATCTGGAAAATTGGCTAATGAAGGGATTCCACAAGTAGTTATTGATAAGGTTGCTTTCACAGAATTATACGATTCTACTAAAACCGCTGCTCAACAGATACCAAGTAAAAATAGATTTAGTTTTAAAGGAGAATACCAATCTTCTATTACCTCGGATATTCCATTGAATGCATTAAATGTTCCTCAAGGTGCTGTTACAGTGACAGCGGGAGGAATCAAATTAACAGAAGGAACTGACTTTACAGTCGATTATAATTTGGGAAGAGTTAAAATCCTTAACACCGGTATTTTAGAATCAAATACTCCTATTAAAATTTCAATCGAAAGTAATTCTGTTTTTGGATTTCAAGCAAGATCATTGATGGGGGGGCACTATAATTATCGTTTTAATGATAAATTGAGTTTGGGTGGAAGTTGGCTTAGAATGATGGAACGACCAGTGACTCAAAAAGTTGATTTCGGAAGTGAACCATTCAAAAACAACGTAATAGGAGCAGATGTGGCTTATAAAACCGATGTGCCTTTTCTAACGAAATTGGTTGATTTATTGCCTGTTATTTCTACTACTCAAAAATCAACATTCTCTTTTACAGGTGAATTTGCTCATTTAATTCCAGGTCAACCAAAGGCAATTAACAAAGATGGTACTTCATATGTTGATGATTTTGAAGGTGCACAAAGTGCGATAGATTTACGGTCTTTTAGCTCTTGGAGATTAGCTTCTGTTCCTCAAGGCCAGCCAGATCTTTTTCCAGAGGGTTCTCTTAAAACTTTATCTGCAGGTTATAAAAGAGCAAAAGCATCATGGTATTTAATTGATCCGTTATTTTATCAAAGTAATTCATTGACTCCTCAACATATAAAGGACGATCCAACAATGTTGGCAGATAGTCGAATGCGTTTAGTAAATCAAACAGATATCTTTCCGAACTTACAACAACAATATGGTTCAATTCCAAATATTCCAATGTTGGAATTGGCATATTATCCATTGGAAAGAGGGATGTATAATTACGACACAACAAATACCGTTAATCCAGATGGAACATTTGTGAACCCAGAAAATCGGTGGGGTGGTATTATGCGCGCATTGTCTACAAATGATTTTGAGCAAACAAACATTGAATTTATTCAGTTTTGGGTTTTGGACCCGTTTAATGAAGATGCTGAAAATGTGAATCCAAATACACAGCACACTGGTGGTGATTTATATTTCAATCTTGGGAATATTTCAGAAGATGTATTGCCCGATTCAAGAAAAAGTTTTGAAAATGGTTTGCCTCCAACAGGTGTTTCAATAAACGATGATTTGGACACTACTGCATGGGCTAGAATTTCAACGCAACAAGTTGTAGTAAATGCTTTTGATACTGATCCTGCATCTCGATTGAATCAAGATATCGGCTTGGATGGCTGGAACAATGCACAAGAAAAAATAGCTTTTCAAAGTTATGTGAATTGGGTACAGAATAACACTACGCTAACACCAGCTGCCAAGGCTCAAATGATTCAAGATCCGTCTAATGATGATTTTATTTATTACAGAGATGATAATTTTGATGCGGCTGAATTGAATATTTTGCAACGTTACAAGTATTTCAATGGTTCTGAAGGAAATTCTCCTACAACAGAAATGTCTGATACGGCTAACGCTGACGGCTATCCTACTCAAGGTACAAACATGCCAGACTTAGAAGATATAAACCAAGATAATAATCTTGGTGAATCTGAAAGTTATTTTCAATATCGCATGAGTTTGCGTCCAAATGACATGGTGGTGGGTAAAAATTTCATTACCAATATTCAATTGTATACGAATGGAACTAAAACGGAGCGTTGGATTCAAGTAAAAATTCCAATTAAAGAATTTGAGAAAAAGGTAAATGGAATTCAAGATTTCAGATCAATTCGTTTCATGCGTATGTTCATGAAAGGCTTTGATGAAGAAGTATTGTTACGTTTTGCACGTTTAGAATTCATACGTGGAGAATGGAGAAGGTATGTTGAAGATCTGACACAACCAGGTGAAAATGTTCAAACTGATCCTAATTTAACTACATTTAATATTGGAGCTGTCAACGTTGAAGAAAATGATCAAAGGAGCCCAATAAAATATGAAATTCCGCCAGGAATTATTCGTGAAGTAGATCCTTCTCAAGTATACCAGCGACAATTAAATGAACAATCTTTAGTTTTGGATATTTGTAATTTACAAGATGGAGATGCACGTGCAGCATACAAAAATGTTCAATTCGACGTTCGAACATACAAGAAATTGAAAATGTTTGTTCATGCTGAAGAAGTATTGGCAGCCTTACCTTTGAATAACCAAGATTTAACACTTTTCGTAAGATTAGGGACAGATTTTAATGATAATTATTATGAGTACGAACTTCCATTGGATAAAACTCAATGGGGGGCAACTTTGGCTGAGGATATTTGGCCTGAATCTAATAATGTTGAAATTGTTTTTGATGATTTATTGGATTTAAAGAAAAAGCGTAATGAATTAATAGATGGCGGAAATTCATCTTTATCATATGTAATAGAATATGTTGGTGAAGATCCTGCAAATCCATTAAGAAGATTAAAAGTAAAAGGTAGCCCCAATTTACAAGGAATAAAAACTATTATGGTTGGGGTTCGAAATCCTAGTAAAACAGAATCCAATCCTTGGCCAGATGACGGACAAGCTGAATGCGCTATAATATGGATAAATGAATTAAGATTAACAGACTTTATCAGTGAGGGGGGATCAGCAGCGATAGCTCAAGCTAAATTGCAATTGGCGGATTTTGCAAATGTTAATATGTCTGGAAATTACTCAGGAATTAACTGGGGGAGTGTTGAAAGTCGTGTTCAAGAGCGTCAAAGAAATGAGAAAATTGGAGTTGATATGAACGCAAATGTTCAATTAGGTCAGTTTTTTGGACGTCAAGCCGGAGTTTCTTTACCTTTCTTTTACGGTTATTCTTTAGGATTAATTAATCCTGAATATGATCCTTTTAGCCCAGACGTAAGATTAGCTGATTATGATCTTGCAACGCGAAAAGAAAAAGCAAAATTAGGTCAAGATTTTACAGAAAGAAAATCGTATAATTTTACAAATGTTAGAAAGGAAGCAAAAGCTGGTTCAACTGGTCATTTTTGGAGAATTTCGAATTGGTCTGCCAGTTATGCATATTCTGAAAACCTCCATAGAGATTTCAATACAAACTATGACAGAACAAAAACATGGAATGGCGGATTGAACTATAATTATTCATTTACTGCAAAACCATTAGAACCTTTTAAAAAGATGAAATTTGTTCAGAAATCTAAATGGTTGGCACTAATTAAGGATTTCAATTTATACTTAACTCCGAAAAATATTTCATTTACAAATGATTTAATTCGAACATATAATGAGCGTCAAGTTAGAAATAACATAGTTCCTGATTATGAATTTCAGCCTGTTTATGTAAAGCGTTTTTCTTGGAATAGAAATTATAACCTTGGTTATGATGTTACGAAGAATTTGAAAGTTACTTTCGCAGCTACGAACAGAGCTATTTTTGCAGAAGGAAATGATCGAGTTGATCGCAAATTGGACCCAGTTGGGTATCAACAATTCAAAGATACTGTAAGATACCAAATGGCTTCTTTTGGGACTACAATGGATTACTCGCATAATTATAGTTTGAGTTATGCTTTGCCATTGGACAAAATTCCGGCTGTTGATTGGATAACTGCAAATGTTAAATATGGTGGAACATATAATTGGCAGCGTTCTCCACTAGGTCAAACTGAATTTGGAAATATTATTCAAAACAATCGAACCATAAATTTGACTGGTCAAATGAATTTCACAAATCTTTATAACAAGGTGCCATTTTTAAAGAAAGTGAATGCCGATGGAAAAGGTGGAAGGGGAGCGATTGGAATAAAAGATGTTATGAGTGACAAAATTGATAATAAACCGAAAGGTGGAACCGACCTAAAAGAAATAAAAAAGCCTGAATCGGAAATGACAGAAAAAGAAAAAAAGAAGGCTAAAAAAGAGGAAAAAAGAAAAGAAAATGAGAAAAAACGTAATGGTAAAGTTCATCCCGTTGCTGGATTTATAGCAAGAATTTTCATGACTGTTCGGAATGTTTCAGGAACATATGCATTAAATGATGGAACGTTGTTGCCTGGATATAATCAAGAAACTAGTGTTTTAGGATTTAACCAAGGATTTAGCGCGCCTCTAGGTGGATTTGTGTTTGGACAACAACGATATGATATTTGGGGTAGAGAGACTGGTTATAATATTGCAACAACCGCTGCGAATAGTGGATGGTTGGTTCAAAATCAAGATTTGAACAAACAATACACTACAACACACTCACAAAATTTGAATTTGCGTGCTTCTTTGGAGCCATTGAAGGATTTAGCAATAGAATTGAATCTTACACGTACTTTTGGGAATAATTCAAGTGAATTTTTCCGATGGAATGAAACTACTCAACAATATGAAAGTCAAAGCAAAGTCGAAATAGGTACGTTAACCTATACAAATGTTACTCTTGGTTCAGCATTTGATTTAGTAAGCAAGGATTTTCAATCCAATACGTTCAAAACTTTATTGGACAACAGAGTACTCGTTTCCCAATTACTTGGTGAAGGAAATAGTAATTCTAATTCTTTATTGTCAGGTTATTATTCAGGATACAGTGGAACACAACAAGAAGTTGTAACCGGAGCATTTTTAACAGCTTATTCGGGGGTTAACATTAATAAAAAAACTGTAAATCCTTTAAAAAATCTACCATTACCAAATTGGTCAATAAATTATAATGGTTTGACAAAAATGGCTTTTGCAAAGAAATATATAAAGAATTTTGTAATTAGACATGCGTATAGTTCTACGGTAAGTCTTTCTGGACTTCAAACAAATTTGAATGCCGAGTTTGATGGTAATGGAAATGCTTCCGCAATTGATATAAATAACAACTTTATTGCTGATCGCCAAATACAAAATGTGACAATTTCGGAAAGATTCTCCCCGTTAATTGGTATCGATGCAACTTGGAATATTAAAGGTCAAGGGTTGATTACCAAATTTGAAATAAAGAAAGATAGAAGTGCAACGCTTTCATTAAACAATAATCAGATTACTGAAGTAAGAGGAAATGAATTGGTCATAGGAACAGGTTATAAATTTGACAAAGTTAAATTGCCATTCGATAAAATTCCAGCAAGTGCATTGAATATTCGTTTTGATTTTTCATTCCGTGATAATTTAACGGTTATTCGCAAGATTGTCGAAAACACAAATCAAGCTACGGCTGGGCAGCGCGTTGTCTCAATAAAATCTTCTGTAGATTATAATTTAACTCAAAATCTTACAGTTCAATTGTACTACGATCAAGTGATAAATACTCCAAAAATCGCTACATCATTCCCAACTGGGAATATGAGTACGGGTATTCGTTTAAGATTTAACTTGGCAGGAGTTCAGTAATCATGACGATAAGACCAGCTAAAGAAGGGGATGAAGTGGCAATAATGTCTTTAATTCAGGCACTGGCGGATTATGAAAAAGCCCCAGATGAAGTTGTGAATTCTGCCCCAGAATTAAGAAAACATCTTTTTGAAGAGAAAATTTGTGAGGCGTTAGTTGCTGTTGAGCATGAAACTGTAATAGGTTTTGCTCTCTATTATACAAATTACTCTACTTGGAAAGGAAAGTGTTTGTATTTAGAGGATTTCTTTGTTTTACCTGAATATAGAGGAACTGGAATTGGTTCAGTATTATTCGATGAAGTTGTTAAAATTGCAAAGGAACGAAAAGTGCGTAGAATGGATTGGCAAGTTCTGGATTGGAACGAACCTGCACTTAATTTTTATAAGAAAAAGAATGCGGTTTTAGACTCAGAATGGATTAACGGACGTTTTTTCTTTGATTAAACAAATATATAAACCTCTTGTTATACAAATATGAAGAACATTTTAATAGCTGGAGGAACTGGTTTAATTGGAAAGAAATTAGTTGCTCTCTTAACCGAAAAAGGACATAAAGTTTCAGTATTATCTCGATCTCCGAAAGGACCTAATCAATTTCTATGGGATCCTCAAAACAATCGTATTGATAAAACAATATTATCATCTGTAGATGTCCTTATCAATTTGAGTGGAGCAGGTATAGCAGATAAACGTTGGACAAAAAAGCGAAAAATTGAATTGCATGATTCTAGGATCAAAACCAATCAATTTTTATTCTCATTGACTGATAACATGCCTAATTTAAAACAGTTTATTTGTTCTTCAGGTATCAATTGCTACGGTTATGAAGAATCAGTGATTATCCATAAAGAAAGTGATCCTTATGGAAATGATTATCTGTCTCAGTTGGTAAAACAATGGGAAGAAAGTGCAGATTTGTTTTTAGTAAAATGTCCAGTTGCAAAGATTAGAACTGCCGTTGTTTTAGATTCAGAAGGCGGTGCATTGAAGAAAATGATTTCAGCAATAAAAATAGGTTTAGGATCTCCACTCGGAAGTGGAAAACAAGATGTGGCTTGGATTCATATAACTGATTTAGTTCGTGTATTTGAACAAACTATAGATAAGAATTTAGACGGTTCCTATAATGCTATAGCTGATTTTACGCCAAATAAGGAGTTCAATCAGAAAATAGCTGAAATATTAAATAAATCTTTTTGGGCACCGAATGTTCCTAGTTTTATTTTAAAATTAGTTCTAGGTGAAATGTCAATCATCCTTTTGGAAGGTGTTAAGGCATCCCACGAAAAATTGAGCTCAACAGGATTTGAGTTTAAATTTAAAACTTTAGACGCTTCCCTAAAGGATGTTTTGTCATAACTGTTTATAACAAATCATTTGCTAGGTTAGCTAGTTCTGATCTTTCACCTTTTTCTAATTTCACGTGAGCAAACAATTCTTGTCCTTTTAACCGATCTATTAAATAAGCTAAACCATTACTGTTTTCATCCAAGTATGGTGTGTCAATCTGATGTACATCACCTGTGAAAATGATTTTAGTGTTTTCACCTGCACGTGTTATGATTGTTTTGATTTCGTGCGGTGTAAGATTTTGTGCTTCATCAACAATAAACATAATATTAGACAAGGATCTACCTCTAATAAAAGCCAAAGGTGTAATAACAATTTTACCTGCCTGCTCCATGTCTAAAATGGCCTTATGTTTCTTTTCATTTTCCCCAAATTGGGATTTAATAAATTTCAAATTGTCCCACAATGGTTCCATATAGGGACCTATTTTGTCACTTGCATCGCCTGGGAGAAAACCAATATCCTTGTTGGAAAGTGGGACAATTGGTCTTGCTAATATTATTTGATGAAAAGATTTACTTGTTTCTAATGCAGAAGCCAAAGCAAGTAGTGTTTTACCCGTACCAGCGACACCTTGAAGCGCAACCAGTTTAACAGTTGGATTCATCAAAGCGTGCAACGCAAAAGCTTGTTCTGCATTTTTAGGTTTTATACCATAAACGTATTCTTTTTCAATGCGTTCAATATGGTCTGTCAAATGGTTATAAAATGCGAGTGAAGAGGTTTTACCATTTTTTAATATATAGTATCCATTTGGTGCTTTTTTGTTTCCTAGGACACCATTTTCTTCAATTCTTCCACTTGTGAATATTTGACGAATAATTTCAGAATCTACTCCTTCAATTGTGTATGAAGAGGCTTCTGCTAAATGGTTGTTATCTACTTTCCCAGTTTCATAATCTTCTGCACCAACACCAAGCGCTTTTGCTTTAATTCTTAAATTAATGTCTTTGGTTATTAAGATAATCTCATTTTTTGTTTCAACTTCTTTTAAATAAAGTGCCGCATTTATAATTTTGTGGTCATTTTTTCCTACGGAATAAACGTATTCAGCATTTACTTCACGAGGATTACTTTCCATTACAACTTTAAAGTTGCCCATTCCTTTTCCTAAAGAAACCCATTCTTGTAAACTTCCATTTCCAGAAAGTTTATCAATAAATCGTATCACTTCTCTTGCTGAAAAATTCTTCGTGTCGTTACCAATCTTGAATTTATCTAATTCTTCCAAAACAGTAATCGGAATTGCAACATGATTTGTTTTGAAATTAGTGATTGCTTGATGGTCGTGTAATAAAACAGAAGTATCAAGAACGTAAATCTTTTGTTTTTTGGACATGGCTAGATTTTTTATTGAATATACTCGTAATTACACTGATTTGAATAAGAAAATAAAACTTAGTTATTTACAACTATGTGTTAGCTTTTTCATCCAATAACCTTATTACGCAATTTTGCTGCGAATAGTATATTTTTTACAGGAAATTTATCTTTGAATTTAGAAAAAGCGATTTCTATTGAGAATCCGATTCACGGGAATATAGATTGAACCAAAGACTTCATTTTTACTCAACGAATCAAGACTGAATTCAATTTTAGTCCCTTTCTTCGTCCAAGTTCCATTGTTTTTACCACTTTCTTCAGTTTTTGGGGTATAAGCACCACTATGAAAAATGAAATAATTGGATTTACTTTTCATTTTTAATTGCGGGGAATATAAAAAGCGATAGTATTCATCTTCTTTTGTTAAAATTCCTTTTGCCAAAAGTCTATTGATTAGGGTTCTTGCTTTTTTGTTGACAGAAAACATAAGTGAAAATCCTGGAACCTTTACTTCTTTCTCCATTTCCACTTCTGTAACATTAAAATCATCGTCTAAAACAGATTCTATGTATGTTTCTTTTACTGTTTGAAAACCTCCTTGACGGAATGACAAATCTCCTTCCCATGCATCTAGAAATTCGGTCGTAGGGAAACTAATTTTTTTTCCAAGTTTGACAAGCCACATATACAAAGGATCAGTTGGGTCATTTCGAAGTTTTGAAATATCCATATGAATATTGAGCATTTTACTTGTGAAGTCACTGTTACGCAAATTCAAACCATCTTTTTTAAGTGCAATATTTAATGGTTTTTTATTTCGGACGTATGTCAATAAGCTGAAACTAACGGAATCGCTATTGTGAGCAAAAATAGCTGTTTCAACTCCGTTTTCTTTTAGTTTATTCCAATTGGAATAGATTACTAATTTTTCTTCTCTGAATTGTTTTTCACGCATGAATGTTCTCCAAGGTGGCGAAATATCGAGGTATTTGGCATTGGATACTTTGTTTAATTTTGTTTCAAAGTCATCACCCTTATATATGAACATATAATTTTTGCTATAAGTCAAATAACCTTTTTCTTTTTTAAATCGATAAACTCGATTTTCATTAATTATTTCATCTTCAATTTTAATAAACGTTTTTAACCGTTCTATACCTTCGCTTATCTTACTGCTGTCAGTAACTTCAATTAAGGCTCCCCAATCACCTTTTTCATTAGCGAAAAAATAGACTGGATTTTGAAGATTTAAACCGTATAGTTTTCCTTGACTCAAGATGAACTCGTGCGAAAAAAGATCACGAAATGGAATTTTATTATAGAACATCATTCCACTCGTTTCCCTTGCGACATCTAACACATATGCTCGACCTAAAAAATCACCATCTGGAAGGCGGTCAATGATTCTAGGTGTTTCATGTTTTTTAAACAGGAAGGGACGAAGAACTAAAAAGGCACCGAGTCCAATTGCAAGAAATAGAATTAAGGATAATTTTTTAAACATTATTTAGAAACCTATTTTGAAATAACATAAAGGCTATTCAACATATCTAAAAGATATTTCCCTGGATTATCATAAGTTCCACCGAAATTGTAAACTAAATCAAAATTAGTTTTTTCTTTTGTTGTTTTAGAAGTTGTTAATTCCATGATTCCCGTTTTACCGCGCATAGCATCAATAATTTCATTTTGTTGTGCGCTAAAAAAGTCCCTTGGAAAACGATCAATTGCTTGTGCCCAATCAATATTTGCATACATAAAACCACTTTTCTTTGATTTTTTTGCTTCCTTTTTAGACAAGGCAACTGATCCAAAACCATTTGCGTGGTTTACAGCAAGATCCTCATCATTGGTAAAAATGAACAATCCATTTTTATTTATCATGTACAAAGGTGCAGCATCCAAAATGGCATCTTCATAGATCCAATAATTACCCATGTTTTGGAAACGAGAAGTTAATCGACTCAAATGATTTAATACTTTTTCAGGGATATCGCCTCGTTCTGTTGTAAATCCAATTGTAAAAATTGGCATGTCTTCTTCTGCTTCAACTTCTTTTTCAATATACTCAAAAGTTACTTCATCATATGTGAACTCAATTTTTGAGGTTTTAATCTTTTTTATTCCGTTAAAAGTGCCGAACATACTTCCTTTATATGTTCCAAATAAAGCATCTTTATTAACGAATTCGTTCAGTAATTCTATCGTTAGAACATTTGCTGAAATTTGAGCATTTCTTTCGTCTGTCAGAATTGGCATCACAACCTTATACGCTTCTTCGTATGCTTGTCGAAGGTTAATATTGTATGTGAAATATGCAGAATTATCTTGATGAATATATTTTAATACATGGTTATCAAATTTAGCATCATTCATTTTTTCATAAATAGACCCAATTTTTTCTCCATAGCGAGCTTCCATTTTAAATTGAACTGAATTATCGTGTAACAATAAATCTCCCAACAAAACATTACCCGTATACAATTCTTTCATGTCATTATATAAAGAAGGGAACATTGTTTGGAAATACCATAATCCTTGTGCTTTTTGCACATTTCTTGAATTATCTAAATAAAATATTCCTTCAGATGTATGTGTCAATTGCTCTTTAAAACGGCTATCAAAAGAGATTAGATTTATCTTTTCAATTAATAATTCATCACACAATTCTTTTAATAATTGAGTTTGCATGATTAACTGCACACTGTCACGTAATTCGTAATAATTCTTTTGATTTGGATCTTCTTCAGCATCTGGGAATTCGTAATTTGAATCAGGTTTTTTTTCTGGATCCATTTCCTCAAAAATCTCTTCTTCAAAAACTTCTTCGTCATTTTCATTAATTGGCTCCATATAGTCATCCATATACCAAGGATTTTTATTTCCTCTTGAATACCAAATAGAATCAGTCATCTCATCCACTTTTTCCATAGTAGGTTCAACACGAATCAACAACGCAGAATTCCCTTGAATAATTAAATTGTTAAAGTAAGAGCTGTAAAATTCAGTTCCTGGATACGGACTTTCAATTCGTTCAAAATCATCAAACACTAAAAATAAATCTGCTTTATTTTTTATTCCGAAAGTAAATCCTGAAACTTCATTGCTCTCGCCACGCCCATAAAACACATTCAATTTTTGATCAAAATCAATTCCTGAATCTTTTAATGTTTTACCAGAAGTCGACCCATCAAATAATTCCTGTTGAATTTCTTCCATGAATTCATACTTCACAAGGTCATCAAGCGATATTTTTTGAAGTAAATTGAAATTATTAATACTAAAAACGGTTACAGCATCTTTTGGAATTAAATCTTCGGATTTTTGAGCATTTGCTAGTCCTGCTATGAAAAGAAATGCAATAATATTATGTAGCTTCATGTGTAAGTGGGAAATCACTTGTTTATATTAAATTCTCAAGCAAATTTACGAAAATATAGTGTCTAATTCTTGATAGGAGATAGATAGATTGTGTTTTCTAAAATAGTTGAGTTTTGAGTCAGGGCATATGGATTCGTTCTAATCATTACCGCCATCTTATTTTTAGAGAGTGTAGCCGATGTATTGTCGAATTTATCTACCATTCGTTCGAATCTCGAAATAGAAGTATAATTTCCTTGCTTCATTAATTCGATATCTTCTTGTTTAAAATCTTTTGTTTTTTTAACAGTTATTTCTGGTATTGAGCGCACCATCTTAGTTCCATCCCACGACAACCAAGTTTGCTCTAATTCAGGAATATTTTTCTCTTTACTTTCTTCTTGAATAACTTCTTTTAAAGCTGTTTGAAGAGCCATGACATTTGTGAAATCACATTGCAACTTAAATATGTAATCAGTGAAATTATAATCCAATGAAACATTTGACATTCCTGGTTTACCTTCCAATTTTTTCTTGAAGGAAATAATTCTTTCCTCGATTTCTTCAATAGATGGAACCGCTTTCCCTTCTAGACTATCTAAAGCTAAAATTGAATTGATTTTAATTTTACTTGAACTTAAATTAACGGTGTATTTTAATGTACCACTTCCATCATTTTTAATAGAAATATCATCGATGATCTCAATACAAGATGTGAAACTTAGAAAAATTATAAGTAAACCAATAAAAGAAGTAATTTTCATAAAGCAAATTTAAGCATTTCGCATTTGTCAAAAACAGTACCAAGAAAATTGAAGTAACAATCAAAAGTGAATATTTATTGTTATTGGAATTCATATCTCGAAATAGAGGAATTGGAATTCTATTTTTTAATTAATTTTGACCATTAATATTCACGTTCATGAAAGTTTTCAAATTTGGTGGTGCATCGGTTAAAGACCCAGATGCCGTAAGAAATGTTTCAAATATTCTCTCATTATATGGAGGGCAAAAATTAATTGTCATCGTTTCTGCAATGGGTAAAACAACTAATAAATTGGAGTTATTAGTGAAAGCCTCATTTGAACGTGATCGTAAGATGTACATGGCACTTTTGGATGATGTATATAATTTCCACATGCATATTTTAGGAGAATTGTTTTTAGAAAAACATTTTGCCATTTACAATCAAGTCGAAGACGTTTTTGAAAAATTAAGAGATCGATATAACGAACCTTTGCCAGATAATAAAAACTATGAATATGATCAAATAGTTTCTCTTGGAGAGTTGCTTTCATCTCAAATAGTAACAGCATTTTTGCTAGAGCAAGGACATTCTGCATCGTGGGCTGATTCTAGAAAATTGATACGAACAAATAATAACTATCAAGAAGGTGAAGTTGATTGGAAAAAAACTGAAGAATTAATTGCGACTAATTTTATTCCTCAATTTAAACAAGTTGATATTCAAGTAACTCAAGGGTTTATTGGGCATACACCTGAAGGATTTACCACAACTTTGGGTCGAGAAGGTTCTGATTATACTGCTGGAATTTATGCTTACTGCACAAATGCTGAAAGTGTAACAATTTGGAAGGATGTTCCTGGGATGTTGAACGCTGATCCAAAATGGTTTGATAATACAATTAAATTAGAAAGTATTTCATTTAAAGAGGCCATTGAACTTTCGTATTATGGTGCATCTGTGATCCACCCAAAAACAATTAAACCTCTGCAAAATAAAGGAATTCCATTATTTGTGAAATCGTTTTTGAACCCTGAAGCTGAAGGAACAGTAATTCAAGCGTCAACAGCTAATGATCATTTAGTTCCTTCATTTATTTTTAAAATGGATCAAATTCTTATTTCATTTACGACAAAAGATTTTTCATTCATCGTTGAAGAAAATTTGAGTGATATTTTTAACAGGTTAGCCAAAGTAAATGCTAAAATTAATTTGATGCAAAATTCGGCTTTAGACTTTTCAATTTTGCTAGATAGAAATAAAGTGAATCCAGATGAAATTTTGGAGTTATTTAGTGACACCTACGAAGTACGTTACAATGAAGGTTTAGAATTGGTGACTATTAGACATTACGATGACGAAACATTGGAACGCGTTACAGAAAATAAAGACATTTTATTGGAACAAAAAACACGACAAACTGCACGTTTGGTAATGAAAGAAAGAGCGTAAAGGAAAGAACTAGTTTGTTTCAATATACCTTAAAAGAGGTACTTTAAAACACTTTGCAATTTGGTAACTTTGCGCTTAGCAAATAATAAAATGAGTAAATCTTTATCTTCAATTATTCCAGGTCAACTTGTTAAGGTTTCCTTTATCAAAGATTCGGCTTTAAAGCCCAAATTGATGGAAATGGGATTGGTTATTGGCAAAGAATTACGCGTTCTTTTCAAGGCGCCATTTGGAGATCCAATTGCAATTGATGTTCATGGATATGTTTTGTCACTTCGATTAGATGAAGCCAGATTAATTGAAGTAGAAGACTTCAAATAATAGAATGTTTTGCCTAAGTTTGTTATTAAACAAAATTGTTTCAAATGTTGTTTTTCACCTTCAAAATTGAAAGTTTAATGCTGATATTTGAGCAATAAAGATCTAATTAACAAATGAGAATAGCACTTTTAGGAAATCCAAATACAGGCAAAAGTTCTGTATTCAATATGCTGACAGGTTTACGTCAACATATTGGTAATTTCCCAGGTGTTACGGTTGACAAAAAATTTGGAATCTTTTCAATTGAAAAAGAGGAACATACGCTAATTGATTTCCCTGGAACGTATAGTATTTATCCCCGATCAAAAGATGAACAGGTAGTTTATGATGTTTTATCCAATCCTGGTCATGCGGATTTTCCAGATCTGGTTATGGTCGTTGCAGATGAATCAAACTTAGAAAGAAATCTTTTTCTTTTTACCCAGATTTATGATTTGAAGATTCCTTCAATATTAGTTCTAAATATGGCTGATATTGCCCGTAAAAAAGGAAAGGTTTTCGATATTGAAAAACTTCAAAAACGGTTTTCAGGTTCAATTGTGGTTGAAACAACTGCAAGAATTGGTATTGGAAAGGATCGATTAATACAAGCAGTTCAATCATCGTCTAAAAACACAGAGTATCCAACTTTTCTAGAAAATTCAAACTTGTGCGAACTTGGAGATTTGAAAGGACAAGAAAGTGAGGCAAATGATCGTTATCTTTTGATTCGTAAGTTAATTGAAGAAGTTGAAGTAGAAAAAGTTCAGAAAAAGGAATCACAATCTAATCGAATTGACAAAATATTAGTTCATCCAATATTTGGTTATTTAATTTTCGCTGGAATCTTAATGTTGATTTTTCAATTCATTTTTGCTTTTGCAGCATATCCAATGGATTTTATCGATGGTGTTTTTGCGAATTTTAGTGGGTGGCTTGGAGAAACTTTACCAAAAGGATTGTTTTCTGATTTGCTGAGTCAAGGAATTGTGCCTGGAATTGGAGGTGTCATTGTATTTATTCCTCAAATTGCCTTGTTATTTTTCTTTATTTCTATTTTAGAAGAAAGTGGATATCTAGCAAGGGTAGTGTTTATTATGGATCGACTCATGCGTCCATTGGGTTTAAGTGGGAAGAGTGTCGTGCCCTTAATGTCTAGCGTTGCTTGTGCAATTCCTGGTGTTATGGCTACGAGAACAATTTCAGATTGGAAAGAAAGAATGATTACGATTTTGGTAGCTCCATTGATGAGCTGCAGTGCAAGAATTCCAGTTTATACATTGTTAATTGCATTGGTGATTCCAAATGAAAAAGTATTCGGTTTTATTAATCTTCAAGGTTTAGTTTTGTTTGGTTTGTATTCTTTAGGATTGATATCTGCTTTGGTAATCGCTGCAATTTTAAAAATGCTCATTAATTCAAAAGAAAAAGGGTTTCTCTTATTAGAATTACCTTCGTATAAAGCTCCAAGATGGGGAAATGTTGGGATAACTGTTTGGGAAAAGGTTAAGGTATTCACTTTAAGTGCAGGGAAAATAATTTTAGCCATTTCAATCTTACTATGGGCTATGGCTACTTTTGGTCCGAGCAACACTATGGAACAAGCAGGAAACAAAGCCAAAATTGAAGCTGAAAGTTTGAAATTAGGAACAGAAGAAAAAGATAGATTAATCGCCTCTGCTAAACTAGAACAATCCTATATCGGTATTCTTGGAAAGACAATTGAACCAGTTATAGAGCCATTAGGTTATGATTGGAAAATTGGTATTTCCTTAATCACCTCATTTGCAGCACGTGAAGTATTTGTTGGTTCATTGGCAACAATTTACGCGGTTCAAGAGGATGGGGGAACGAATAAACGATTGATTGAGCGTTTGAGAGATGAAAAAAGATCAGATGGAAAACCAGTATATGATCTGGCATCAGGTGTTTCGTTAATGATATTTTACGTTTTTGCAATGCAATGTATGGCAACTTTGGCTGTTGTCAAAAGGGAAACAAAGAGCTGGAAATGGCCATTGATTCAAATGGGCTTCATGGCAATTTTGGCTTATGCATGTGCTTGGATTGCTTTTCAACTATTAAGTTAAAAACATGCAATTGATTCTTGTCATAATCACGATCTCTTTGGCACTTATTTATTTAGGTCGAAAATCTTATAAGCGATTTTTTAAGAAAGAGTCAGGTTGCGATGGCTGCGGAATGAGCAGTAATCCACAAGAAAACAATTAAATTCAATACCTATTTCAATCTAATTTCGGGTAATTTTAATCTAAAGTCACTCCTTGTTTTTCAAGAATTTTAGGGGTTTTTACAGCGTAAAAGAAAAGGTATAGGAAACAAGCGACGCCTACAAAAAAGCTAAATCTAATCCCAATATTTTCCATATCAACTAAAATTCCTTGGAACAGTGATATAATTCCACCGCCCATTATCATCATAATCAAATATCCAGATCCTTTATTTGTCCATTTACCTAATCCTGCAATTGCCAATGTGAAAATACATGGCCATAAAGTACTGCAGAATAACCCAACACTAATCAGAGCATAAATACTTGTTGTTCCAGTTGAAAACATTCCAATTAATAATGCAATTATTCCTAAAGCACTGAAAGTCATTAACTGACGAGACGGATTGCCTTTGCTGAAATTTTCTGCGATGATTAGAATTATAATAACGAATGCGTAATAGTATATGCCTGATAAATCTTGTTTGGTTATAGAATTGATTAAAATATAAACTCCAAAAGCACCATATGGCAATACGAATTTAAGAATATTTTGAACCATTCTTTTCGAAGAGAAAATTCCAGCTGCAGATGTCCATCGGCCAATCATCAAACTTGCCCAATATAAAGAAACGTATGGCGTTATTTCATTCGCCTTCATACCATAATTTACTTTTAAATATTCTCCCAGATTTCCTGCAGTGGCTACTTCGACTCCAACATATACAAATATTGCAATCATTCCAAGGTAAAGTTGCGGGAAATTTTTCAGTGATTTCTTAGAAATAGATTGCTCATCTGCCACTGTATTTTCTTCAATGTGATTCGGTATTTTAGAAAAAAGAATTAATGCCGCAACAATAACAAAAGACAGTCCAAGAATCAAATATGGGATCTTTATACTATCAATACTTACATCAGCACTGCTTGATGAAGTGCTTCCAAAGATTGCAAGCGCAATTAGAACTGGACCGATTGTAGTTCCAATATTGTTAACTCCACCAGCTAAACTAAGACGTTGTGACCCACTTTTAGGATCACCTAATGAAATAACTAAAGGATTGGCAGCTGTTTGTTGTAATGAAAATCCTAATCCAACTACAAATAATCCGCTAATCATTAAAGGGAATGATTCTAAATTTGCTGCTGGAATAAATAACAAAGTTCCGATTGCAGAGATTGTTAAACCCAATGCAATTCCTTTTTTGTAACCAAGTTTTAATAAAATGTCCTTTTTTAATAAGTAAGAAAGGAGTACGTATAAAATTGATCCAACAGTATATGCAACATAGAAAGCAAAGGAAATCATTTGAGATTGCCATTGCGCTAAATTAAGTTCTTCTTTGAAAACAGGAATTAATATGTCATTTGAAGCAGCGACAAAGCCCCAAAAGAAAAAGACTGTCGTTAATGTTATAAGCGCTGCGTAATTGGTTTTCTTTAGTTCAGACATAATTTGGTTTTTATTAAGACCAAATTAACTGAAAAATAAAGGTTAAACAGCTTTTACTGATATATTCTTTGAACTGTCATCTATTGATAACATTTTTTTTACTGTTTTTGCAATTGAATTTGCATCAAAACCGCAATCTGCCCAAAGTTCTTCTTGAGTACCATGGTGAATATATTGATCGGGAATTCCTAATCGAACAACTTCACATGAATATTTTTGATCAACCATAAATTCAATCACAGCTGAACCAAAGCCGCCCATCAAACAACCATCCTCAACTGTAATAACCTTTTTGAATTTAGAAAATATTTCATGTAACATTACTTCATCTAGTGGTTTAACAAAACGCATGTCATAATGCGCAATTGAAGCCCCGGAATCTTTTAATGAAGTTATTGCTTCTTGAGCAAAATTTCCAGGATGTCCAATCGTTAAAATGGCAATGTCTTCACCATTCGTCACTTTTCGTCCAGTTCCAACTTTAATTGGTTTCATGGCCGTTTTCCATTCTGTCATTACACCATTACCTCGAGGATAACGGATTGAGAATGGCCCCATATTTTCCTGTTGGGCAGTGAACATAATATTACGCAATTCTGCTTCGTTCATTGGCGCTGCAACGATCATGTTTGGAATGCTTCGCATGAAAGATAGATCATAAGCTCCATGATGAGTAGCACCATCAGCCCCAACAAGTCCACCTCGGTCTAAACAAAAAACGACATTCAAATTTTGAATGGCAACATCATGTAAAACTTGGTCATATGCACGTTGCATGAAAGAAGAATAGATATTGCAAAATGGCACCATTCCTTGTGTTGCCAAACCTGCCGAAAAAGTGACAGCATGTTGTTCTGCAATTCCAACATCAAAAGCGCGATCTGGCATCGCTTCCATCATAATATTAAGCGAACAACCTGAAGGCATAGCAGGAGTTACACCCATTATTTTTTCATTCTTTTCAGCTAATTCAACGATGGTATGCCCAAAAACATCTTGATATTTTGGAGGTTGAGGTGATTTTGGAACAATCTTAACAATTTCTCCTGTCTCTTTATTGAAAACACCAGGTGCATGCCATTTCGTTGGATTTCCTTCTTCAGAATATTTGTATTTAGCTCCTTTACGAGTGATGCAATGTAAAATCTTTGGGCCAGGAATATCTTTTAAATCTTCTAAAACTTTTGCTAAACCAATTACATCATGCCCATCAACTGGACCGAAATAACGAAAATTCAAAGCTTCAAACAAATTACTTTGTTTCAATAAAGAACCTTTTAAAGCACTTGATATTTTTGACGCAACGGATTGCGCATCTGGACCAAATTTGGAAACTTTTCCTAATAATTTCCATACTTCATCCTTAACTTTATTATAGGTATGCGATGTTGTTATGTCAGTCAAATATTCCTTTAAAGCACCAACATTAGGATCAATTGACATACAATTGTCATTAAGAATCACCAATAAATTGGCGTCTTTTTCAAAACCAGCGTGGTTCATTCCTTCAAAAGCTAATCCCGCAGTCATAGCACCATCACCAATAACAGCAATGTGCTGTCTGTCCTTTTCTCCTTTGAATTTACTTGCGACAGCCATTCCCAAAGCAGCAGAAATTGAAGTGGATGAATGGCCAACACCAAAAGCATCAAATTCACTTTCAGATCTTTTAGGAAAACCAGATATTCCACCTTTCAAACGATTGGTGTGAAATAATTCTCTTCTTCCTGTAAGTATTTTGTGTCCGTATGCTTGATGTCCAACGTCCCAAACTAATTGATCATATGGTGTGTTGAAAACATAATGTAAAGCCACACTCAACTCAACAACACCTAAGCTAGCTCCAAAATGACTGTTTCCAATCTCAGAAATAACATCGACAATATACTGACGAACTTCATCCGAAATTTCAGGTAAGTCATCAATTGTGAATTTCGAACGCATATCAGATGGAATCTGAATCTGCTCTAATTTTGGTCCTGCTTTATATTCTATCATAAAATTTTACTCGAAGCAAATTTATTGCTTATTGTTCTGTAAACAAACAAACAAGAGTTTTATTTTGTTCAAAAGGTGCCACTTTTATTTTTTAATGTTTTTTAAGAATAATTTAAAGTGATATAAGTGATATTTTTTTTGATAATGTAACTTTTTCCTAAGTTGCAACACTTACAAGAAGAACACGTATTTTGCAGTGTAAGAATGGTAAAAACAAAACAAACAGATTTTCTAAAACTTTACGAACCGATTCATGATAGGTTCGAACGCTTCTGCAGGGCAAGAGTTTATGGGGGAATGGACTTCAGGGATTTAATGAATGAAACCTTATTAATTGCGTTTGAAAAATTCGAAACTCTCAAATCAAAAGATGCCTTTTTATCATTTCTTTTCGGAATAAGTGTTCGATTATTAAGTAATCAAAACAAAAAGAAGAAAGAAGATCGTTATCAGAATAAAGATAAAATCGAACTGATTCAAGATTTGAATGCCAACCCTCAAGAGGATGCCGATGTTCATTTTTTACATCAAGCATTGGCACAATTGTCAGAAGATCACAGAGAATGTATCATCTTATTCGAAATATCAGGTTTCAGTATTAAGGAAATAATGCAAATTCAAAATGCTTCTGAATCAGCAGTAAAACAGCGACTCAAGCGCGGAAGAGAAAAATTGATAGAAATCCTTACATACGAATCTTCACTTAAAAAAGAAGTAAAACATGGATAAGCAAAAACATCTGGACGAGTTGTTTCGTCAGGCTAAGGAGCAAAATCCTGTTGTCACTTTTAAGGAGACAAAGGAACGTTTTTTGACTTCTTCTCAAACGGACAATTTGAATACGAAAGCAAAAAATGGTTCTGATTTTTTAACTAAAAAATTGATCATTATGTTAGCAGCACTGAGCACTATAATAATTGGATTATTCATGGTGAATAACCACTTTGAAACTGTTTCAAGTCAACATGAAATAGTTCATACAATTTCAAAAAAGGATGGAATTGAAATAACATCAAGAAATGGAAATATCCAAAAAGTCAATCTTCCTTTCAAAAATTTTGAAACACTTCCTATTTATAAAGAGTTGTTTTCCGCAGAGAATAATAAATCCTTTTATATTCCAATTGCAATACCTGACAGTTCGAAACCAATCAAATTTATCGAATTAGCGGAACCGAGCGGAACATTAATCACAGATGAATATATTTTCCCAAAATTAACAGATGCCGAAATTAAAGCAAATCATAAGCAAAAAAGGGAAATGCTTAAAAACTTAGAAAAATTTGATAAAAAAGAGTATGCATACATTTCAACTGGCACTTTTAATTATGAAGAAAAACAAGTATCCCTTCAATCATTTTATATGAAGAAGAAAGAAGTGACTAATTTGGAATACCGAACGTTTTTGTTTGATTTGTTAATTCAAAATAGGAAAGACGAATTTATTATTGCCAAACCGGATCAAAGTCAATGGACAAAAATGTTTGGTTCCAATTGTACACCTATGGAAGAGAACTATTTTTCTCATGATGCATATAATGATTATCCCGTTTGTAATGTTAGCAGGGAAGCTGTTGAGCTTTATTGTAAGTGGTTTAGCCAGGAACTTGATAAATCCGTTGACCCTAAGAAAAAGGGGATTTATAACGATATTCGTTTACCTGGTAGAGTAGAATGGGTTTTCGCAGCTTCAAATGAGGGGAAAAAACTTCCTTATCCTTGGGGCGGGCCATTTTTAAGAAATCATGAAGGTTGTTACTTAGCAAATTTTAAACCTTTACCTAATAGTTATTATGAGGATGGAGGATATTTCACGGTAAAAGTGGATTCATATTTATCAAATGAATTTGGACTATTTAATATGAGTGGTAATGTTTCTGAGATGGTATATAATGCGCCAAACTCTCGAAAAGAAACAGGTACCGCCGGAGGTGGTTGGATGAATGATGGAGAGGAATTAAAAATATTGGGTACTGATCCTTATGAGGGAATCATTCAAGCGCATCCGAATATCGGCTTCAGAGTAGTAATGACTGTTAAAAAATAAATGTAATTCCAAATAAAAAGCCCGCCCTCAATCTTGTCGAGGGGCGGACTTTTTTTAAAAAGATTTCACAATTAAAAATTCAAAATCCTGAATTCAAAATCGTTATAAGTTCTCAAAAAAGTCATTTCCTTTATCGTCCGTAATTATAAACGCTGGGAAATCCTTAATCG
>JBEAUV010000018.1:0-25039 GCA_041161265.1 Bacteroidota bacterium
CTGTTGAAAATTTACCTCCAGGTGCTGTTGGTGTCGCTTACTCAACAGATTTAACTTTTAAGGTTCCTGCAACTGTAACTCCAAATCTTGATCCATCTGGTATAATAGTTGGTTCAGTCATTCAAGACTTTACTGTAACTGGTGTAACTGGTTTACCTGTAGGATTTGATTATGGTTGTAACATCTCCTCTTGTACTTTTGCTGGTGGTTCATTAGGATGTGCTAACTTATATGGTACAACAGCTACTACTGGTGTTTATCCAATAACAATCGCTGTTGATGCTGTTATTATAGTATTCGGTTTCCCAACAACTCAAGCGACTACATTTGATGGATATAAAGTGGTAATTGGAAATGCTGGAATGATTGAAGCAATCATTAACCCAATTACAGTTCATCCAAATCCTGCTAATGACAACATTACTATTGGTGGTTTGAATGAGCAAATGAAAATTTCTTCACTTTCAATTACAAACATGGAAGGAAAAGTAATTAAGAACATTGAAGTTACTTCAGCTACAATGGATGTAAACCTTAATGGTTTTGATAATGGAATTTATTTCGTTGTTGTTAATCACGCTGGTGGTACTGAAACATTGAAATTCATTAAAGAATAATACAACTCTTTTATTCACTAAAAAGTCCCGATTTACTTAAGTGTAAATCGGGACTTTTTTTGTTTAATCGATATTCTTCTGAGTTTAGCTTAAAATCTCCTCTATATTGATTTTGATTCTTTCACTCAATGTATCTGTTGGAAGATCACTTTCATCATTTCCAAACGGGTCTTCTATTTCTTCTGCAAGAACCTCCATGCTCACAAGTACATAGAATACAAATGTTGCAATCAACGCTGAAAAATAGCCAAATTGAATTACAAAAGCCAATGGTAATGTCATCACATAAATAAAAATGAACTTCTTAATGAACAAACTATAGGAAACAGGTATTGGCGTATTTTTTATTCGTTCACAAGCACCTAAACTATCCATTAAAGCATTAAGATTTTTATCCAAAATGATAAATTCTTCTTCCGTTATTTTAGTTGTTTTTTTTAACGCAATAAGTTTAGTATACATCATTTCACAAATTGCTAGCGGAACGTGCTTTCTTACTATTAGTGAATCGAACTGTTCTTTTGATAAGGACAATTCTTCAAAATTAACTCCTTTTCTCAAATGTTCTTTAGCGGCAAATGCAAAATTTGGAATCATCATTTTAAAAAATAATTTATCTTCTTTCTCTTTAAGAATGGCAGATAATTTAATCGATAGATTACGTGTGTCATTGACAATTTCTCCCCACTTTCTTCTACCTTCCCACCAGCGATCATAAGCGGTATTGGTCCTAAAAACAAGTAATAAAGAAAGAACAAATCCAATCAGGGAGTATATTGAAATTAATTTTTCAAGAACAACAGCTTTTGGGAAATATGTTATTGTAAAAAAGGCCATTAACAATGAAAAAATTCCAATGTAAATAATCTCTTTCCAAAGTATACGAAATGTATCGCTTTTGTGAAATGCAAAAATAAGTTTTATCCAACTTTTAGGATTGTAATCTACCATCGTAATTTAATATTTTGACGAAGATACTACTCAAAATTGCGAAATACAGTTTTTATATTTGAATTTTAATTGTGTGTTATTCAAATTAATGAACATAACAAATTAACTTTCATGTTAATATTTTAACAACCACTTGCATAGGTTTAGGCGTTTTCTACTTTTGTTGTGTTAAATACTGAACATGGAAATTACACCAGAAATAAAAGACCGTCTCGAGCAATTGAATGAAAAATATTCGTCTCTTGGTCAAGATTTATTATCCTACTTAGATGGATTATTGTATGCTGACACAGTAAAATACTGGGATTATATTGAATTAGACACACTTCTTAGTCTTCAAAAGCCACGTACCAACTTTCCCGATGAGCATATTTTTATTATGTATCATCAAATAACTGAATTGTATTTTCAATTGGCGTTAAAGGAATTTGAGCAATTAGCTGATTCAAAAGAGTTAACTGAAAAATTCTTTATTGATCGTGTTTCTCGAATCAATCGTTATTTCGATGCATTAATTATAAGTTTTGATATCATGTCAAAAGGCATGGATCAAAAACAATTTATGCAGTTTAGAATGTCTTTATTACCTGCAAGTGGCTTTCAATCTGCCCAATATCGTTTTATAGAAATGTTCAGTACAGATTTTATCAATCTCGTTGCTAAGGACCATCGATCAAATTATTCAAGTTCTTCTACAATTGAAGAAATGTATGAACATATATATTGGAAAGCCGGAGCAACAGAAATTGGTACAGGTAAAAAAACCTTGACGCTAATTCAATTTGAGGAACGATATCAAGATGAATTTTTAAAATTAGGGAAAGCTTGTCAAGATAGAAATTTATGGCAGGTTTATAAACGTTTGAGTACTGAAGAACAGAAATCTGAAAAAGTTATAAATGTTTTAAGACATAACGATATCAACGTCAATATTAATTGGCCACTTGCTCATTATAAATCTGCTGTTCATTACCTAAACAAACAATCTGCTGATATTGCTGCTACAGGTGGAACTAATTGGCAAAAATATTTACCTCCGAGATTTCAAAAAAGAATTTTTTATCCAGCACTATGGACTGAGAAAGAAATCGAAGAATGGGGCAAAGAATGGGTTGAAGACGCACTTAAATAGTACTTATCGCTCGACGTCCGTATTATTTTTGAAATTTTCAAGCATTTCAGTCATGGTTTCGAAGTGGTAATCAGCTATAATTAATTTAGGTTCTGGATGATGCGTTTTTTCTGGGATACAAACTACCTTCATGCGTGCAGCTTTTGCTGAAATAATCCCATTTAAAGAATCTTCTACAACTAAGCACTTCAACGATAGGATGTTAAGTTTGTTTGCAACAGTGATATAAACTGCGGGATGAGGCTTGCCAAAAGGTTCGTCTTCAGCCGAATGCGTGAAATCAAACATGTTTACAATCTCTAATTCACTTAGAACAGTATCAACTAAAACTCTGTAAGAAGAAGTTGCGAGACCAATTTTTTTGTTTTGGCTTTTCAAAAAATGGAGCATTTCAATCACACCCTCCAAAGGTTGTCCGTTTTGCTTGATTAACTCTTTCATTTTATCCACAATCAACATTTCTACCTCACGAGGAGAAACATTCTTCCACCCTTCATGTTGATGCCAAAAACGCACAACTTCATCCAATCTCAATCCAACAGTTTTCTGAAAATCTTTTTTTGTTAACGTTGATCCAACAGAATGAAAAACCTCTTCCATTGCAATCTTCCATAAAGGTTCTGAATCAATTAAAACGCCATCCATGTCAAATATCACGGCATCATACTCTTTAATATCTAGTTTCATTCAAATGCTTTTTTGTAAATAAAGGGGCCCCCAAGAAGTGGATGTTTCTCCGTTGCGATATAAATTAATTTATCCGAAAAAATTACAAGCGCTTCACGTTGTGCTAATTTCTTAAAATGCTTGGTTCCCCAACCCTTTTCTATAGTGGTAATAGTGTTATTCTCATTTATTCGAAATGTTCTAATTTCAGAATACGTCAAAATAGCAATCATTCCGTTCTCATAATCGATTGAAGTTACTAGGTCCAAAATACCTTTATTACTTACTTTATGCAAATAATCAATGTGACTCTGATTTTGTTGTGCCATGTAAACTCCAGGTTTGTCTGAAATCACATAATCTTCAGGATAGCGATTCCAATCTGAATAAATTTTCCTTTTTGAATTTTTAGGATTCTTGGATTCGTTCTTTGTTATTAAATGTAACGAGTCATTTTTCCAATATATCGCTTCACAGTTATATTTACAACTCGAAGCTTTTGGTGGAAAAAATCGTTGTCCTACATATGAAAAAAAAATCTTCTCAACACTAATTGAATCATTTTGAAAAGCAGCTTTTGCATTCAATTTTAGAATACATAAATTTTTACGATCATTCAAATTGTTACCAACATCTGCAATGAACAGATTTCCTTTGTCGTCCATTGTAAGATCTTCCCAGTCATAATTCAACGCATTTGTAACACGGCATTTTTTTAGAATGTTTCCTTTTAAATTGATAAAATAAATATCAGGAGAATTGCCGCTATCATTAATGGCAATGAGCACCGAATCATTAAATTTTTCAAGACCTGAAATTTCATTTAACGCTTTGGGTAATTTATATTTATCTTGCGAAGATGCATGGTTAATGCCTAGAAACAACATCAAAAAGATTAAATACCGCGTCATTCGATTAATTCAAAACAACACGTACAACTTCAATTCTTCTATCACTAACTTGTTCAATTATAAATGTTTTATTATCAATCGAAATAGTTGTGCCAGCATCTGGAATTGACTCTAAATCATGAATTAACATTCCCCCAAGCGTTTCATATTCATCTGAATCATTGAGTTCTAAATTGTATTCTTCATTTAAGTAATCGATTTCTACTCGAGCTGAAAATAAAAATTCCGTTTCACTTATTTTTTGTTCAAACAAATCCTCTACATCGTGTTCATCTTCAATATCTCCGAAAATTTCTTCGATCACATCTTCTATCGTTACAATGCCAGCTGTTCCACCATATTCATCAACGACTACGACCATATTTCCTGCTTGTTTGGTAAACATTTCGAGAAGTTCTTTTCCCGGAATTGCAGCAGGAACGAAACTAATTGGAAGTAATATTTGTTTTATTGAAGCAGGTGATTTAAACAGTTCGAATGAATGCACATATCCGATAATATTATCAATCGACGTTCTATAAACCAACACTTTTGACAAACCCTTTTCTATAAATAGATTTTTCAAGGTTTCGATTTCTTCCTCTACATCCACAGCAATTATTTCTGTTCTTGGAATCATACAATCTCTCGCTTTAATATTGGAGAAATCTAAGGCATTTTGGAGAATTTGCATTTCATTTTCGAAATCATCTTCTTCTTTTAAACGAGACGATAGATCTTGTACAAAATGTTCGAGATCAATTTTAGAAAAAACTTTTTCAGAGTTTTTGCGATCAATTTTTAAAACTCTTAGTACAATTCCACTAATTAACATTATAATTTGTGTTGGAACATATAGCAAAACATGAAGAATCAACATAGGAATAGTTGCGATTTTCAAGAAGCTATTGGGGTTGATTTGAACTAAAGCTTTTGGCAGAAATTCAGATACAATTAATACGAGTAAAGTTGAAAGTACTGTTTGAATTAAAAGAATTATACCATAGCCAGAAAATCCCCAGTTTTCAATAATTGGATCTAATAAAATTGCAGCATTTACTCCAAATAGCACCAAAGAAATATTGTTTCCAAGCAACAAAAGGGCGATAAAAAAAGACTCGTTTCTATAGAACAATCCTACTATTCGGCCGTTAAATGTTCCTTTATTGCGCTCTAATTCAACTTTTAAACGATTTGAAGAGAGAAAAGCTATTTCCATACCCGAAAAGAAGGCACAAAAAATTAATGAAATTGAAATTATTAAAACAGAGAGAGAAGGGTCCATTAAAAATTATTCTTGCTGCAAGATACAAAAATGAATTTAAACAACATCAAAACCTATGTCTTTCCGGTAGTTAGCTCCTTCAAACTCAATTTTAGCAGCTGATTCGTACGACTTCGCTAATGCGATTTGAATATTTTTACCATAAGAGGTAATTGCTAAAACTCTACCTCCTGCAGAAAGTACGGCTGGTCCATCTGAACTGGTTCCGGCATGAAAAACTATACTGTCTGTAATAGTATTCAATCCATAAATTTGTTTCCCTTTTTTATATTCTCCTGGATATCCACCTGCAACCATCATGACAGTCGTAGCGCATTTTTCAACGAATTGCACATCTCTTTCTGACAATGTGTTTGATGCAACTCCTTCAAAAAGATCTAATAAATCTGACTTTAATCGAGGAATGATAACTTCTGATTCAGGATCACCTAAACGGCAATTGTATTCAATTACATATGGTTCGTTCTTGACATTAATCAAGCCGAAGAAAATAAACCCTTTATAAGGAATATTATCGCTTTTCAATCCTTTAATCGTTGGGATTATAATTTGATTTTGCACTTTGTCCATGAAAACAGGGTCAGCAAATGGAACTGGAGAAATAGCCCCCATTCCACCCGTCATTAGACCTGTGTCCCCCTCACCTATTCTCTTATAATCTTTTGCTTCTGGCAACCGTTTATATGAATCTCCATCAGTAATAACAAAAACTGACAACTCTATTCCTTTCAAAAATTGTTCAATTACAACTCTTGAGCTTGCTTCGCCAAATTTAGCATCGGCCAACATGTTTTTGAGTTCTGCTTTTGCTTCTTTCAAATTATCTAAAATCAAAACTCCTTTTCCAGCAGCTAATCCATCCGCTTTTAAAACGAAAGGTGGATTCATGGATTCTAAAAACTTATAACCTTGTTCTAAAGTGTCTTTTGTAAATGTTGCATATTTCGCTGTTGGAATATTATGTCTCTGCATAAATTTCTTAGCATAATCTTTACTCCCCTCTAGCTGAGCTGCTTCTTTATTTGGCCCAATTACAGGAACCTTTTTAAGTAACTCGTCTGCCAAGAAAAAATCATGAATTCCTTTTACCAAAGGTTCTTCAGGTCCAACAACAACCATTGTGATTTCGTTTTCTAAAACAAACTTTTTTATGCTTTCAAAATCTGTAGGACTGATGTCAACATTTTTACCATGTTGTTTAGTGCCTGCGTTTCCTGGTGCAATGAACAGCTCTTCCAGCATCGAGCTTTGTGACATTTTCCATGACAATGCGTGTTCTCTCCCACCGGAACCAAGCAATAATACTCTCATTTTATTTTTTTTGCTTTTAGCAATATTTTAATAGTGACTCAATAATTGCCTTTCCATCTTCATTTGCGATAAATCTATCTGCAGCTCTTTCTGGATGAGGCATCATTCCAAAAACATTTTTACCTGCATTTGTGATACCAGCAATATTTAATAACGCTCCATTCGGATTACTAATTTCATTAACTATTCCGTCTTCTGAACAATATTTAAAAAGTATTTGGTCGTTGTCTTCGATTTTCTTTAGCACATCTTCAGCGGCATAAAACCTTCCTTCACCATGTGCAATTGGAATTTTATATGCTTTTTCAAGACTCAATCCTTTTGTAATTGAGGCAGTAGTTGAAACAGCTTTTAAATAGGTGTTTTTGCAAATAAACTTTTGTGTGTCATTATGCAGTAAAGCCCCTTCCAACAAACCTGATTCTGTTAAAATTTGAAACCCATTACAAATCCCCATTACATAACCACCTTTATTTGCATGATTGATAACTTCACCCATAATAGGAGAAAGTTTTGCAATCGCACCTGAACGTAAATAATCACCGAAAGAAAAGCCCCCAGGTAAAACAACAAAATCAACCCCTTTTAAGTCAGTGTCTTTATGCCATAAACGTTCAACTTTTTGTCCCATAACGTCTTGTAACACATAAACCATGTCTTCATCACAGTTTGAGCCGGGGAAAGTAACTACTCCAAATTTCATTATATCAAGAATTTTTTGGTAAAACCAACATATAAATTACTGCTGCAAAATTAGTCAAATTAACACAAAGGTTACGCCTTATTAAATGAAAAATTTAATGATAGAGTATGCAATGGTTAAATAAAATAACACCGTTGCCATGATGCCAAATGTTTTATGCATAAAAGAGAAGGCTAAGAAAAATGAGAGTGGTAACATCAAAAAACTAAAACGCTCAATTTGTCTATAAATAATGAAATCAATCACACCAAAGAGCAATCCTATAAATAAAAGCCAATATAAAATTCTAACTAATTTCTTTAAACGTATTGACGATGTTTGCATTCGGCCTCTAATACTGACAATACTTAACAAAAACAAAAGTGTAAATAACACTGCTGTAACCAAAAAATCTATTTGTTTGTTGGTGTAATTTGTCGTCTGTTCTAAAACTTTAAATTCAATAGCATTTCCAGAATACCAAAGATAAGTTCCCGCGTAAATCAATGGTATAATAAATGCAATTATACCAAGCATCGTTTCTCTAAAAATAAATGGTCTTACATTCCATACCATAATTAAAACTAGTGGAAATACCACAATCATTGGCGGATGAAAAGTAGCCGCAACACCAGCAAAAAAAAGACCGTTGAAAACATTGCGTCGGCCATCCTTGTTTTGATTTAATTTAAAAAACTGAAAAAGGGTAAGAATAATACAAGAATGTGCAATTAACAAACCATCGATACTATAAAAAGAATGGTAAAAACTCATCAGAACAACGTACAAAAGAGATGAGATATAACTGTTGCGCTCAAAAAACTCATTTGTATTATAAATCCAACTGATGCCGAAAGCATTAAAACAAATTAGAAAAGCAGCGGAAATGGAGGCAATTTTTGGCAAAAACACAAGTGATTCTCCCCAAAACCCAAAATTCGTTGTGGATTTATAAGCATAATAATCTGTTTGTTGATTTAACAGAAAATACCCATATATGATTATAGGAATCAACAACAAAATACCAGCTCTATTTCCTAAAAATAACTTTACCACAGCACGAAGATACTGAAAACTGTTTCATCTAAAAACAATGTCAATTTGTTAATTCTATTTTTACTTGATACTTTATTTATTTCCGTTATATTTGCTCGAGAAGATGGAAAATAAGTGTTGTTGAAATAAAAATTATTATACTATGTCACAAGAAAAAACAAGATATTCAGATAGTGAATTAGAAGAATTCAAAGATTTGATTGAATTAAAATTGGAAGAAGCTCATGTAGATTATTCGTTATTAGTTGGTTCATTATCTCACAATGATGATCACGGGACGGATGATACGGGAAGAACATTCAACATGATGGAAGATGGTTCTGAAACGTTATCGAGAGAAGAGGTAGCGCAATTAGCTGCTCGTCAAGAAAAATTTATTCAAAGTTTACAGGCTGCACTTGTTCGAATTAAGAACAAAACGTATGGTTTGTGTCGTGTAAGCGGTAAATTAATCCCAAAAGAAAGATTGAGATTAGTACCACACGCAACCATGAGTATCGACGCAAAAAACGCACAAAACAAATAATTCTGTGAAAAAGAATCTATTGATAGTGGGGGCCATGGTTGCCCTCATTTTGTTTTTAGACCAAATCGTGAAGATTTATATTAAAACACATTTTTCTCCAGGTGAGAACTTTGCTGTATTTGGCGATTGGTTTGTGTTAGAATATATTGAAAACCAAGGAATGGCTTTTGGAACTACATTTGGAAATCAAATGTGGCATAAATTAGCACTTAGTATTTTCAGAGTCGTGGCGATAATTGGAATTTGTTATTACTGGTACAAACAAGCCAAAGAAGGCGTTAGAACGGAATTTTTAATTGCAATTGGGCTTGTTTTAGCCGGCGCAACAGGAAATCTCATTGATTCAATGTTCTACGATTTTGCATTCCCTTACGACCCATGCATGGGCTTTAATCATTTAGAAGGTTCTGGAATTAAAACTGATTGTGGAATTTTTGGAACTATAGAAACGCGTCATACTGGTTTTCTTTTAGGTAATGTTGTAGACATGTTTAAATTTCAGGCAAATTGGCCAACTTGGGTCCCATGGTTAGGAGGCAAAGAAGTTTTTCCTGCTATTTGGAATGTTGCTGATGCGTCGATTACATCTGGTGTAATTTTGGTGTTTTTTAGACAACGAAAGTATTTTCCGAAGAAGAAGGGAAAAGAGAACATGGAACATGGAGCATAGAACATGGACAGTTTCTTGTGAACCAAATCGCCTCTCAGAATAAGAATCGTTTTCTTTCCCAAAATTAAATCTATGCTCACTTCGGCAAGCTCAGTGCATCGCTATGTTCTAACAGCGCAGCGGTCTATGCTCTTATAAAGAAGTGGTCTTTTTTGAGAACTTAGATTTGTTTCTTGGAAACTAAAGTAATCACTCATGTTGACTTTGGACAAATGACAAGGGACAGTCTCTTGTGAATTAAATCACTTCTTGGAATAAGAATCGTATTCTACCCCAAAAACAATCTATGCTCACTTCGGCAAGCTCAGTGCATCGCTATGTTCTATTTAGAAACGTGCAGTAATTCCCCCCATAAATTGGAAAACCTGAACTGGATGATTGTACCAACGATTATATCTTTGAGAAGCAAGATTATTCAATTGGACAAAAGCCGAGATGCGTTTATTGTATCTGTATTCAATGCCTAAATTAATGTCTGCAACCAAACCTAATGTCTTGGCAAATTGATTGTTTTCGAGTGTTACATCATCCTCAAGGGCATAAACCATTGCTTTTCTTCCTCCTTCAAAATTTAAGTCTAAATTGACAAGAAATTTATCAAATAAATTATAACTTCCTCGAGCAATTGCTTGCCATTGCGGTAAATTCCAAGCATATGAATTATTCAATAAAGAATAAGAATAGAATCTTCCAATACCATCAATTTTCAATTTCTCATTTAATTGATAAGAAAGCGATCCTTCAATGGTTGTAAGATTCAATGTGTCAAATACAAGGTTAAATTTATTACCAACAGAATAAATCGTATCTGTTACAAAAAGTGCTTTGTTCTGCACACGAGCAAAACTTCCACCAATATTAAAACTCATTCTTTTACTAAGTGTTCCTTTGATACCACCATATAAATCTATTACCGTATTTTCATTTTGCATAGCAACATTTGTTAATACGAATTCATTTTCTGTTGTTAAAGACTTAAATGTTGTTTGTTTTAAACCTCCTCGCAAACCAACGTAAGGAATGAAAATATCGTTAAACAATGAATATTTCACTTCGGCAACTGGATAAATATGCACCTTGGTTGTTGTGTGAGCATCTATCGCAATATCGACACCTATTTTGGCTTTAAGCCTGTTGTCTTTCGAAAACGTTGTAATCGTTGGTTTTAAATTAACAATGGTATTATTCAATACAATTCCGGTATCAAGTAAAAATGAATTTGTGTCACCTACGGCGCCATATTTATACCCATTGTATCGAATATTGAAATCTGCAGCAAAGATTTCTTTTCCATATTTATACCAAGCAGAACTATTAATTGCAAAATAATTTTCTCTCGCTCTCCAATCAGCAAGGCTATCAGCAGATGGTTTTTTAGAAGAGTAATTGTTATACTCTAATCCTACTTTGTAATTTAAAGTAGCACTATCTTTCTTGTGAGAAGCAAAGGAAAAGGCACCTCCTGCATCTTGGAATCGTTGAGCTGTTGTTTTACGATCGATAGAGTCCGTTGGGATTTTCCAACCATAATAATGCAGTCCTTGATTATTGTAATGCAGGTCACCTTTTAAGGTATACGCTCGTTCATTTATTGCGCCATACATCCCAAGTTTCGTTCGGTCAAATTGCGCTGGAGCGTATCCACTGAAATTGCCATAAGAACTTAAATGTTTTGCGTGAACACCGTAGACAAATTTGCGTGAGCGTTTTGAATCAAAGTATATTTCACCTAGCGGCATTAACTCTGTTCCAATACCAAGTTTAACATATGTGTTATAAAACTGTGGCAATTTAGCTTCAGTTTTAATTGTTGCAGGTTCAATTTTCTCAATTGTAATTGCTGTGGTGAATTGTAAAACTAACAACGGATAATCAATAACTGGGGTAGAAATAACAGTGTCAATAATTTTAGGACTTTCTGTCATTCGATAAGCCGGTTCAACTTCTCTTCCAACAGTAGTTACAATTACAATCTGATCAGAACCCCCTTGTGAAAAGGAGAAAGAAGCTGTAACTAAAAACAATAATAGAATATAATTTCTCATGATTAATTTCCTCCTTCGTTAACTTCAATAATCGTTTCTTCTGGTGTTTCAACTGACTTAGGTTGATTTTTCAACTGCATCAATTCATCCCATAATTCATTTGCTTCTGCTTTTATTCCATCATCTTCAATTGGATAATGATCAATTACAGATTTCAATGTTTGCTCTGCTTGGAACAAGTCGCCCTGTACAATTAACACACGTGACTGTAGGATTAATCCTTTTGCAACCCAATAGTTATAACTCGGTTTCATTTTAATTAATGCTCTTACTTCAGCATCTGTCTTGACATAATCTTGCTGTTTGTAATACATTTCAGCTAATGAATATTTTGCTTCTGCAGCCCAAACAGTTGTTGTGTTTTTTACAATCCATTCTAAAGATATTTTTGCGTCATTGAAGTTGTTCAAATAGTAATTAGACATTCCGTTTGCATATTCAGCCTCCAACTTAAGCGTGTTGTTGATCTGACTACTTCCAATAACTGCTTTGGCATAAAGAACAGCATTAGTCCAATTTTCAATTAAAAAATTACAACGCATTAACCCTAGTTTCGCATTAAACAATGTTGCAGGTTTTGAGCTTATTTTTTCTAATCGATCGTAATAAGGAATTGCTTCTTCATGTTTTCCTTCATTGTATAAATATTGAGAAACACGAGATGCAGCAAATTCAGTATAGGAGTTGTTTTGTTCTTCTAAAACAGTTTTATACGTATCAATTGCTTTTACTTTGTTTCCCGTTGCATAGTAAGAGTTCGCTAAGTAATAGTTCGCCTCCGACAGATATTGTCCCGAAGGAAATTTCTCTATATATTTAACAAATTGTGGAATTGCTGTTGTATAAGAACTGTCTTTATATGCTTCAAAAGCAGGACTAAAAAAGAGCCCTTCTTGTTCGTCTGATGAAATATTCGCACAAGAATATTCACTCGCTAATTCACTCGCTTTTTCTGGTTGTTTTAATGCTGCATATACATCCACAAGACCGCGAACACACTTTGCACAAATCTCTCTATCAGATCCAAATTCGGTTAGAATTTGTTTATAGTCCAATTCAGCCTTAGCATATTCCCACTTCTTATAATAAATATCAGCGATTTCAACTTTTGAATTAACCAATAGGGTTGAACTTGGGTAATCCGTTACTATTTGATTAAAATAACGCATTGCTTTATCGTAATCTGATTTCGCTTTAAAACTCATTGCTACTTCATAAACCGAAGTAATGGTGTATTTTGAATTTTTATAGTTGTTAATGATGTCTAATAAATGGGTGATTTTTGCATCAACATTATCAGAAAAACCATATGACTTAGCCATGTAATAAAGTGCTTGATCTTCAAATCCTGACTTCAACCTCACTACTTCTTGGTAATACTTAATAGCATTCTCATTTTGTGAAGTCATGTAATAGCCATCAGCCGTTCGCATATTTGCATCAGCCAACTTGTTTTTGTTCTTTACATTCGACTGGCAATATGTTCTAAATGATTCAATAGATTGCGGCACATCTTGCTTTTTTAAATAGGCATATCCAATATTATAATAAGCGTCAGCTTTTAATTCTGGAGCAAGTGTTGCTGGAAGCGCTAAGAATTCCTTGTAGCCTTTTATTGACAAGTCCATGTTGTTCAAACGATAATTAGCGTCTGCGGTCCAGAACTTTGCTCTACCGGTAATTGTTGCGTCAACAGGATATTTATCAACTAAATCGAAAGACTTAATAGCTTTTTGAAACTCTGCTTTTTGAAACATTTCGACACCTTGATTGAAAGCAACTAATTGATAGGCCATTTTCAATTTTGCGTCTTTGTTTGGCAATTTATCAAGAGAAGCTAATGCTTTTGCATAATTATTTGTCGATGTATAAACATTCACTAAGTATTGATTAATATCATTTACACGCTTAGAATTTGGAAAACGGTTTAAATATTCTTCAAGAGCAATTACAGCTTCATCATATGGGTTTAAATCAAGTTCGTAAGATAAAACTGCATAATTATATAATGCATCTTCTTCTACTTTAGCATCGGCATCAATATCCGCCGCCGCATCAAAAGCAGATCTGGCAGAAATTTGATTGTTTAGTTTCAAATAGGATTCACCAATGTGGTAGAACGCAACTTGGCCAAGACTGTCTTTTTCGCGCGTAACTTTATCAAACAATTTTATCGCTTTATCATAGATTTTACTTTTGTAATAAGCAAATCCTAATTGGTAATCGTCGGCTCTTGTTGTGTTCGATTTTGCGTTGTACTTTTCTAAATAGTTTACTGCTTCATCAAACTTATTGGTGCGATAATAAGAATCTCCAATAATATGATTCAAATCGTTTTGATTGACCACATTCCCAGAATCCATGATGCTAGGCGCGTATTTCGTTACCTCATCATATTTTCCTTGTAAATAATATATTTGAGCGATGTAATAAGGAACAACACTTGCGAATTGTGTATCAGTTTGCAACTTCAAAAACCCATCAAGCGCCGTTTGATACGATTTATCCATGTAGGCAATGTGAGAATAGTAATACAATGCAGGCGAAGCGTATTGAGAAACACCATCTTTTACTTCATGAAAAGCACTTCTCGCTTCTACATAGTTCTTTTCTTGAAAATTAGAATAACCAACTTTGAAATAAAATTCTTCTTTATTGTCTTCTTCTACATCTTGAATTTTCAACTGATTAAACCAAACCAAAGCTTCTTTGAAATCCTTCTTTTGATAAAAATATTTTCCCAATCGATAATGAATATCATGCTTAAAAATGCTTTCTGGATAGTTGCGATTAAAATCTTCAAGTAAAGGAATAGCATCATTATTAAACAATTCCAAAGCAGAAAGGCCTTCATAATAAAGTGCTTTAACATACAATGGATCGTTTGGTTTTGTAAAAACTGTTACAAAATTTCTGAATTCAATTCGAGCAGCAGCATATTGCTCTTTGGCAAACAATTCCTCGCCTCGGTAATAATTTTCGTATTCACTGTTATATTTCTCCGAAGTTTGGGAAAAGGAGAAATAATGCAGGCACACTAATATGGCGACCAAGAATTTATTCATAAGGCGTTGCTTTTAATCGAGTAAAATTAAGGGACATAGCGTCCCGTTGGGAGAGGGCTTACAAAAGTTTTAAACGTGAATCTGTTAAGATTATTATAAGCAAGTACCAAAGTACTGTGTATGAATTATCGACCTTTACGCTAAATAATTTTTGTCTCGTGGGTAAAATCATACAAATAAAAAACGCCAACATCTACCAACAGCAGGTGCTTGTCTTGGAAAACGTTCATTTTGAATTGGATAATAATGAGTTTGTTTACCTGATTGGAAAAACGGGAAGTGGCAAAAGCAGCTTGTTAAAAACCATTTATGGTGAGTTATTGTTGACTGAAGGAGAAGGGAAAGTTGCTGATTTTGATTTAAAAGGATTAAAAAAAAGAGATATTCCGATGCTTCGTAGAAAGATTGGGATTGTTTTTCAAGATTTTCAATTATTGACGGACCGCACTGTACAACAAAATTTATTGTTCGTTTTGGGCGCAACCGGTTGGAAAGACAAGGGTTTAATGGAAAAACGAGCAAAGGAAGTTTTACAACTTGTTGGAATAGAACAAAAAATTAACTCCATGCCTCATACTTTGTCAGGTGGTGAACAACAAAGAGTTTCTATTGCGCGTGCTTTATTAAATAGACCGGCTTTAATTTTAGCAGATGAACCAACCGGAAATTTAGATCCTGAAACGTCAGAAGAAATAATGCGCTTATTATTAGCGATTGCTCACGAAGAAAAAACAGCGGTATTAATGGCAACACATGATATGTCAATGGTGGAGAAATTTCCTGGACGAGTTGCACGAGTTGAAAATAAACAAATCAAAGAGGTAAATACGATGGATCGTTTTAATCCGTTTACGACATTTGAAGCGAAATAATTAGATCAACTTTTAATACGATTGAGAAATCATCTAAAGTATTCAACGCAATCCATCAATTGGAAAGAAACTCTCATAAAGTGACCGATAAAACACTTGAGTTGCTCCGTAAAAAAGTAAAATAGCTCAGTGCAAAATGAAAATCGACCAACAACAAATTAAAAGAGCTCGAGGATCATTATAACGTGTCACATGAACCCTGCTCAGTGGTCCGCAACAATCCCAAAATGGTCAATAGAAACTCTGAAATGGACTATAAAAAGTGAAAATAGGTTAACTTAAAACTAAAAGTTATAGAGGAACACACCTGCAGATCGCGCCGTTTAATGCGACGCATCGTGCGTTTAATGCTGCGGGATACGCGTCATAAGCGACGTTATCCACGTCGCAAGCGACGCTCTTGCGGTGGCAACCGTAGCAAGCGCCGTATAGCCCGACGAATGCGCCGTTGCATGCGTAGCACTTCACGTTTTGACCTGCAGGTATGAACGGCGTGTCCGTCGCACCTTCCGTCGTTGTCGTCGCTCTCGCCGTCGCGTCCGTCGCTCTCGCCGTCGAACAATTTTAACACAATGTAAATTTAAAAAATGCCACTGTTTAAAAGGATTTCTTGCAATTATTAGGGTCGAATCACAAATTACAAGTAATTTAAGGTGTTAAATTTCTCTTGTTGAAGGAAGAATGACGAATTTCAATTCTTAACTATCTTTTTCACAACATTATTCCCTAATTGAGATTCAATTCTAATCAAATAAACACCATTTGATAAATTTGAAACGTCAATTTGATTGCTATTTGATGTTGTTGAATATTCTTTTCCTTGCAGATCAGTAATTTTCCAATTGAACTGAGACAATCCTTCGATTGTAAGTACATTTCCTGAAACAGGATTAGGATAAACTGTGATCAATGTGTTTTCCATATTCGGTAAACTTGCCAATCCACAATCAGGAACTGTTCCTGCCGTTTGAGTGAGTACGCCATTTTCCACATACCAATATTCCCATACACCTCCTGTTCCAGTTGTCCAATCTGTTAAGTCGAATGTTTGTGTTCCAAAGGTTGTTCCTTTTGCGTGATATACTTTCAATGCTTGCCCTCCTCTGTTCCACGTTAAAGGGGTTGAAGCAACACACGTTTCTGGAGTTAAATCGGATAACTCACAGTTTGGTTGAATGAAATAAACATCTTCATCGTAGGTTGGATAATCACCATATATTTTACAAAAACCCAACGTGTCAATACAAACGGCCGTATACTCATCACATGCAATTCCTTTACCTATTTCTTGATAATCTTGTACTATTCTACTCAAAAAAGAAACATGTCTGCCTTTTCTGTCTGGGTTATCATAATGTGTGTCTGTGATTACATTTGATAAATGTTCATTTACAATAAATGGTTCGTTGCTAACTGTCATTTGAGAATTATACGGATTTGTCAACGCTTGAGCGTTTGTTACCGTGCCGTTTTCTGCTGAAAAATAATAGTTTCCCATAATTGCCATTCCAGCACTTGTTCCGCCAACCACAACGTTTCTTTCTACAATTGCCTTGTTCACCAAACTATCCACAGGGGTGTTTCTCCAATAAGAAATGTAAGTCCATTGATCTCCGCCAGCAAACCAAATTGCTTCAGCTTGATTGATTTTTTGTTGAACATAAGAGGAGTTTGAAGCATTTGCAGTATTACACACAATGGTTTCAACTGAGTTGATAGAAATCCCTAATTGATTCAACATATAATCATTATAACCATCCGAACCTGTGGCTCTTAAAACTAGTACATCTCCACCATCAGCTTGTTGCAAAAACCATTTCATCGCTTCGTCATGTTCTGTTGCTCCCCCCATTAAACAAACTCCTCCTTTTGGAGATGTTACAACATCTGAAACATTCCCTAAAAAATATGAGTTATAACTTTGTCCAAAAGAAGAAATGCTGATAATGATCGTTACTAGCGTAAGTAGTTTCATTTTTATTAAACAGTAGGTTTTTTGATTTTCACTTCAAATAGTTTCATCCAGTTTTTACCTGTCATATAAAGTCTCTTGCTTTTTGGATCTAGGGCAATTCCGTTCAACACATCTCCATTACCTTTTCCTGCATTTACCAATGTGGTACCATCCATTTCGGCAAGTACTTTTCCATTTAATGGATCTATAACAGCAATTTTATTGGTCATCCAAACATTCGCATAAATAAACCCGTCGATATATTCAAGTTCATTCAGATTCGTTACAGCTCCTTGATGTGTGTACACTTCAATTGTTCTTTCTATTTCGAAGGTTTTTGGGTTTCTAAATGTTATTCTTTCAGAACCATTTGACATAATTAAAGAAGCACCATCGTTACACAATCCCCAACCTTCACCTATATAAGGAAGGTCTTTTTCCAGTTGCAAGGTAGTTTTGTTATACACGAAACATTTTTGCTCTTGCCATGTGAGTTGATACAACTTATCTCCTAAAATAGTTATTCCTTCTCCAAAATAATTTCCGTCGAGCCCCATTTTTTTGATTGTTTCACCCGTATTTAAATTAACTTGAGCAACCATGCTTTGACCTTTTTGACCTGTTCCTTCGTATAAAATACCATCATTGAATTCCAAGCCTTGAGTGAAACTTGTCGTGCTGTGGGGAAAAGAAGTCACAATTTCAGCAATCCATATTTCTGGGATAATATCTGATAGAACACGCACCATTCTGTTATCAACGAATGTAGAACCATTTTTCATTGTTGACAAAAGCTGAATATCTCGCGTACCTAAACCATAATATCCTGCTTTAAATGGGAATACAATTTTTCCTTTTGGGTTGTTCCAAGTTTTAAAAATACTGTCGTTATAAATCAGTTCCAGTTTAGCAATATCATCTTGATTGATGTTAATTTCTAATTGAATGGTTTCGTCCCATTTAGTAGCAAGGTTATCATTGAACGCAAAAACTGCTGGAATTTCATCATCTTCAACAGGTTCGGTGTTTTTTAACATGGGAACAACAACTAATGCTCCTAAAACAATAAATATTAACCCTATAATTAAATACTTCTTCATATTCCTTTTCTAACTTAATTGTCTTTCAATTTCCTTTGCATCAATAGACGAATGTGTCGCGGAATAGACAATTTCTTTGTTTTTTACAACAATTACTTGAGGCGATTGATGAATCACTTTGCTTATTTCTTCCAGTTTATTTGAAACCTGACGATAAGCTAATAAATCAATAAAATACAAATCACAGATTTCGTCCAATCTTTCAGCATTTTGTTCAAATCTACTTAGTGCCATTGAAGAAATACTACAACGCGTACTGTGTTTAAAAAACAGGGCTGGTTTGTTTTCCGAACCCCCGAAAGCAGTTTCTAATTGAGCTTCAGATGTTATTTGAATCCAAGGTATTTCTTTTTTTTGGCGTGATGAAAAGATTCCCATAATTATATTCCAGCTGTAAATTGTTTTAAGAAACGCACATCATTTTCTGAATACAAACGTAAATCATTGACTTTATATTTCAATTGTGTTATACGCTCTATTCCCATTCCAAAGGCGAATCCAGAATATTCTTTAGAATCAATTCCACAAGCCTCTAGCACATTTGGATCTACCATTCCACAACCAAGAATTTCTAACCATCCAGAATATTTACAGACATTACATCCTTTTGAATTACAAATGGTACACGACACATCTACCTCTGCACTTGGCTCTGTAAAAGGAAAATACGATGGTCGTAAACGAATTTGTGCTTTTTCACCAAACATTTCTTTTGCGAAATACAAAAGCGTTTGTTTCAAGTCTGCAAAAGAAACATTCTTATCGATATACAACCCTTCCACTTGATGAAAAAAGCAATGTGCACGTGCAGAAATTGCTTCATTTCGATAAACCCTGCCAGGTGAAATTGTTCGAATTGGTGGTTTTGAATTTTCCATTACACGCACCTGAACAGAACTTGTATGTGTTCGAAGAGCCATTTCAACATCTCCTTTTTCAATAAAGAAGGTGTCTTGCATATCTCTTGCTGGGTGTTCTGGTGGAAAATTCAATGCAGAAAAGTTGTGCCAATCATCTTCAATTTCTGGTCCTTCTGAAACAGCATATCCAATACGATTAAAAATATCTATAATCTCACTTCTTACTAATGAAAGAGGATGTCTTGCGCCAATTTCATGGTATTCGCCAGGTCTTGATGTGTCAATTTTTACGGAATCTGCTGTTGTGTTTTCTAGTTTTTCTTTGAATAAGACTAGTTTTTCTTCAGCTAATAAACGAAGGTTGTTAAGCAATTGTCCTACCTCTCTTTTTTCTTCATTTGGAACTGATTTAAGTTCTCCAAATAAATTTTTCACAAGTCCTTTTGATCCTAAAAAATAAATTCTGAAATCTTCCAAACTTTTTAAGTCTTGGATATTAAAGGCGTCTATCTCTGCAATACTCTTTTCTATTTGTGCTTTCATTCAGGTAATCGTTGTGCTTGACTATTTTATTTATAATATTGATTAGGGTGTAACTTTTAATAGTCTTTTTTTGTTTAAGAACTATATTACACGACTATCGTACACGAAGGTAAGAAATTAAGAAGAACTTTGTTGTCGGATTAATTTAAAAATAGTTTATCTTTGGTGGCTACGTTTTATAAGAAAGATGAATAAATTGATGAAAACTGTATTGACTGCTTGCTCATTTCTAATACTCTTAAGCCTTTTTTCAGGGTGTAAGAATGATGATGCATCAGTTGTTAAAATTTTTGTTAGATCTTCAAGCAATGAATTGTTGAACGGTGCACAAGTTGTAATTATTGGTGATATAAACTCAACTCCCGCTACACTTGCATATGTTGATACGCTTTATACAAATTCTTCTGGATTTGCAGAATTTAATATGGATACTTTCTTTACGAATGCTGGTGAAAGCAACTCTACTGGCTATTTCGACGTTATTGTAAAGAAAAACGGTGCACAAGGAACCGAATATATTCGAGCACGATCGCACATAACGACAGTTGAAACTGTCTTTTTAAACTAAAAAATCAAACTATGAATACTTCAGTAAAAAGAACTCTTTTATTTGCTTTTGTTGCAGTTTTAGGAGTAGCGTTATCTTCAGGATGTCGCAAGAAAGCAGATACTATCGCTATCATTTATGTGCGTGATGTTGCTAATCAATTAGTTTCTGGGGCTCAAGTCGTTGTGTATGGTCAATCAACAACAAATCAGCCTGCAAATGTTGTTTTGTATGATACAACTACTAGTAATACTTCTGGTGAAGCACAATTCAATTTCAATGATGTTTATCAACTGGGCCAAGCCGGAGTTGCCGTTTTAAACATTGAAGCAAATTATGCTGGAGCAACAGGACAGGGAATTATTAAGGTGGAGCAAGAAGTAACTTCGAAAGAAACTGTATTTATTCAATAAAAGAATTCTATAAAATAAAAAGCCGACCCTAGTTCCCTGAGTTTATCGAAGGGTCGAGGGTCGGCTTTTTTGTTTCTTTTTTTTTACGAAAACTGAATGTCTCCTTCATCAATGAGAGCATCACCTCGCATTCTTAAAAACAATTGAACTAAGGCTACGACATCTTTTTCACAATACACCTTTATACGTTCCAAATCATTTTCTTCGTAATATACCCTTGCAACATCAGCCCCAGAAATATCGTCTTTTGGAGTGGGAATCTTAAACACATGGCATAGTAATGCTAAAGACGTATAAGCTTTATAATCTCCAAACTTCCACAATTCCATCGTGTCTAGATGACTTATTTCCCATGGTTTTTTTCCAGCGATATCCAATACTGCAGGAAGTTTAATTCCATTAATCAACATTCGGCGACATATATATGGGAAATCAAATTCTTTGGCGTTATGTCCACACAAAATATGGTAAGGTGTATTGTAATGTTCGTCCAACAATTTTTTAAATTGGTTCAACAACGTTTCTTCATCATCGTGGTAAAACGATTTCATTCTTAATTGTTTGCCTGTTGTTGTTTCTCTTACAAAACCAACTGAAATGCATACTATTTTTCCAAATTCGGAAAAAATACTTGCCTTTTCATTGTACAATTGTTCAAAGGACTTGTCCTCATTTTGTTGAAACCTTGTTTTCAATTCAAACAAGTATTTTGTTTTTTCCTCTAAATCGGGAAATTGATAGGTTTGTGGGACAGTTTCAATGTCCAGAAATAAAACTTTTTCTAGGGATACTTTTTCTAACATAAATAGCGTTTGTTATTTGAAGATACGGAAAAAATTGCAGAATCCACATAAAAAAGGCAATTTTGCTAGTACAAATAATAAAATGTCAGAAACACTCTCTCAACTCAGCGGCACAAAAAGTGAAATTTATCAAAGCCTTCTTCCTCAGATAGTGGCTTTAATTGGTAATGAACAAGATGCTGTTGCAAACATGGCGAATATCAGTGCTGCACTGAAAGAAGCTTTCAATTTCTTTTGGGTAGGATTTTATCTTGTTAAGAATGATGAACTTGTTCTAGGCCCATTTCAAGGTCCAATTGCATGTACGCGAATTCAAAAAGGAAAAGGTGTTTGTGGAACAGCTTGGTTGACAGCGGAAGCGATAGTTGTTGCTGACGTTGATGATTTTCCAGGACACATTGCTTGTTCTTCATTATCAAAGAGTGAAATTGTTGTTCCTTTAATAAAAAATAATGTTGTCGTTGGTGTTTTAGATGTGGACAGTGAACATTTAAACGATTTCGATCAAACTGATCTTGAACACCTCACAAAATTATGTCAATGGTTTTCAGAAAAATTATAATACTATTTATTCCGCTTATTTTACTTTCTTGTGCGCAAGTTGGTACATTAACAGGTGGAGAAAAAGACGAAATTGCACCTCAGCCTGTTGCTGGAAAAACGCTGCCACAAAACGAAACAATCGGATTCACTTCAAACGAGGTAGAGATAACATTCGACGAGTTTATTCAATTAAACAACCCTATACAAAATATCTTTTTTGTTCCAAATCACGCCACACCAAAAGCAACCATTAAAAACAAAACCCTAACCATAAAATGGGAAGAAAAGCTACAAGAAAATACTACCTATGTGATTTATCTGAATGGTGCGATTAAAGATGTCACTGAAAGTAATGACTCTTTAATGACATATGTGTTTTCAACTGGAGCTATGATTGACTCATTAAGCTATTCTGTTACCGTTGCAGATGCTTGGAGTAATAAACTAACAAAAGGTGCAACAGTTGGTCTTTTTTCACATAAGGATTCTTTAAAACCATATTATTTTGCCAAATCAGACGCTTCAGGCTTAGCAACCTTTTCCTATTTAAAAGAAGGTACATATAATTTGGCTGCTTTTATTGATGAAAACTTGGATATGCAAATTCAACCCAACGAATCGGTTGCTTTTCGTTCTGAGCCAATAGACCTTTTTGCATCTCAAATTGATACAATTCCGTTGTTGCTTTCAACTCCACTTGGAACGCCAAAAGCACATAGTTTTACCTATAATTCACCTGGAAGTTTTACTTTAGCCGCGAATTATTCATTGATAGATGCAACTTTTTTACTTAATAAAACATTAATAGAAAAAGAAAATATTCACTTCTTCGAGGAAGATAGTGTTGCGTTTTATTATGCCCCCAAAGCTGAAACAAAATTTGAGCTAATTGTTAAATCTGATACTATTTCTGACACATTGAACCTAAGAATCACTGAAAAAGAAAAAGCTAGTTCGCTACGTTTAACTCCAAAATTCAAGAACAACCAGATTGGAAATCACGAAACACTTTCGTTTATAGTGAATGACAGAATTGTAACCGTTGATAATTTTAAAATTAAACTCATTAATCTAAAGGATTCCCTTTTTATTCCATTTGAGACAAAAATTGACTTGAATACACTTACATTTGATTTTGACAGAAAAAACACTACGAAAGTTCAAGTTGTTTTTCGAAAAGGTGCTGTAATTGGTCAACAAAACACATTATCAGATTCTATTTCACTCTTTGTTTCTTTAAAGGAGGAAAAGGATTATGGAATTATTCATGTTGACATTTCTCAATTCAAACAAAATGTCATAGTTGAACTTCTTCAAAACAACAAAGTCGTTCAAAAAGTATTGAATTTAGACGGCAGTAAAATTTCTTTTTCTAATCTTGAACCTGGAATTTATCAGTTTCGAGTGATCGAAGATTTAAATGCCAATTTCAAATGGGATCCAGGAAATAGAGCTTTGAACATACAGCCTGAAAAGGTTTTTAATTTCACAAAACCAACAACTGTAAGAGCGAATTGGGAAATGGACGTTCCACTTACTCCTATCCAATAAATGACAGAACCTTCAATCATTCAGCGGTCCTTCCAAGGTTGGAAAATGTGGTTGAGCATTTTGATTGGTTTGAGTGTTGCTGGTTGGATGTTGTTTAGCAGTATTTCTGAAGTTCGATTTATTAAAGTCGCTGATAATAACGGATCCTATTCCTGGATAGATAGTAATCACAACGGTCTCGTTGATACAAAATTAGCTGCTGAATTTATTCCTGCGAAAAACGGAAACTACCGAGAAGAAACACTTTCTGATTCCTTAACAGAAATTCAGTGGAGCAATTCTTCTATTTTATGGATTTTCTTTGCACTCGTTTTTATGGTTGGCCGCGACTTCTTTTACATGCTTCGCATTCGACTGTTGACGCATTCTGAACTCAATTGGAAGTCGAGTTTTTATGTTATTATGTTGTGGGAATTTGCTTCTGCTTTAGCGCCGGGTGTTTTGGGAGGAGCAGCAGTCGCGATGTTTATCCTCAATAAGGAAAAAATAGACTTAGGTCGTTCAACAGCAATTATTTTTATCACTGCTTTGATGGATAATTTGTTTTACATCTTATTGATTCCTTTCGTCTTTATATTCATTGATGCAGTTCAACTCTTTCCGCACCAAGCATTCAATTCTTCCAGTGTTCAATGGGTGTTTTGGATCGGTTATTCCATTTTTGTGGGAATTTGTTTGTTCATGTTTACAACACTTTTCATCGTTCCCAAATTGGCAACAGGATTTTTAAAAATTGTCTTTAGCCTTCCGTTCTTAAATAGAAAAAAGCAACACGCTATCAAAACAGGAAAAGACATTGAAGCATCTTCTAAAATCTTTAAAAAAGAATCGTTTGGGTTTTGGTTGAAAGTGTTTGGAGCAACCTGTGCGAGTTGGACTTCTAGATTTCTAGTTATCAATGCACTTTTACAAGCCTTTTTGAATTTGGGAATCATGGATCATTTACTCATTCTCGGA
>JBEAUV010000019.1:0-24212 GCA_041161265.1 Bacteroidota bacterium
TGGGGCTTACAGCACCAGAAATGACAGTTTTAATAGGTGGAATGCGTGTTTTAGGCACCAATCATGGAGAAACAAAACATGGTGTTTTTACAGATCGTGTTGGAGTATTAAGCAATGATTACTTCGTGAATTTGGTAGACATGCGTTACACTTGGAAACCAATCGCTAATAATCTATTTGAAATCGTTGATAGAAAAAGTGGGGATATAAAATGGACTGCAACTCGCGTCGACTTGGTTTTCGGATCGAATTCTATTTTGAGAGCGTATTCCGAGTTTTACGCTCAAGATGATCACAAAGAGAAGTTTGTAAATGATTTTGTAAACGCTTGGGTTAAAGTTATGGATGCAGACCGGTTTGATATGATCTAAACATTTCTTTTAAATTCAAAAAAACAAAAGGAACTATCAATAAACAAAATGGATTTAAAAAACTGCTGGAATAAATAGAATAGAAACCTTACTTTTATCTTGATGAAAGCAATTGTTAATACAATTTACGGTGAACCAGAAGTTCTTCAAATAAAGGAAGTACCCAAACCTATTCCAACAGCAAACCAAGTTCTGATAAAGATTCATGCGACCACTGTAAACAGAACAGATTGCGGATTCAGAAAACCAGAATATTTGATTGTTCGAATTTTTAGTGGAATTTTCAAACCTAAAAACACCATTTTAGGAAGTGAATTAGCGGGAGAAATTGAAGAAGTTGGCACGAATGTTCAATCTTTCAAGGTTGGTGATAACGTTTTTGGATTAAGCACATTCGTTTTCGGAACACATGCAGAATACATTTGCATGGATGAGAAGAAAGCAATCACATTAATGCCTAATAATATAAGTTACAATGAAGCTGCGGCAATATGCGATGGTGCTTTTTTGGCGTATGCGAATATTCAAAAAATAGATTTCAGCAAATCTCCACAAATTTTAGTAAATGGTGCTTCTGGCTCAATTGGAACAGCCACCGTGCAATTAGCAAAACATTTCGGTGCTGAAGTTACCGCTGTTTGCAATACTAAAACGATTGAATTAATCAAATCACTTGGTGCTGATCATGTATTCGATTATTTGAAAGAAGATTTCACTCAAAACGGAAAAAAGTATGATTTCGTTTTAGATGTGGTTGGGAAAAGCTCCTTCTTCAAATGTAAAAAAATACTAAAACCCAAAGGAATTTACATTTCTTCGGAATTGGGGTATATGTCTCAAAATATATATTTAGCCCTGTTCACTCCCCTATCTATGGGTAAAAAGGTATTGTTTCCGATTCCAAAAGACAAAAAGAAGGATATTGAATTATTCAAAGAATTGGTTGAAGCTGGTAAATACAAAGCCGTTATTGATAAAATTTATCCCTTGGATCAAATCGTTGAAGCAACTAAATACGTCGAAACAGGTGAAAAAATTGGAAATGTAGTAATTGAGATAATTCCTTCGCAAGAAGAAAATTGAATTAATGGATTTTGTGAAACAGAAAAAAACTAAAAATGGAACCATTCGACCGTAAAAAACATTGGGAAAATATTTATCAAACAAAAGAATTAAAAGATGTAAGTTGGTTTGAGCCCACTCCCGAAACTTCCTTGGCTTTTTTCAAACAGTTCAATGTACCCAAAAATGCAAAAATCATAGATGTTGGTGGAGGTGATAGTTTTTTAGTCGACAACTTATTAAATCAAGGTTACACGGATATTACTATATTGGATATTTCCGAAGCAGCTTTGAATAGAGCAAAAGAAAGGTTGGGTTTAAAGGCTGCAAATGTTAAGTGGATTGTGGCTGATGCGGCGTCATTTGAACCAACTGAAAAATATGACTTTTGGCACGATAGAGCAGCTTTTCATTTCTTAACAGAAGAAAAAGAAATAGCTACATATCTTGATACAGTTCAAAAAAACCTAGCACCCGAGGGAATTTTAGTCATTGGGACTTTTTCTGAAAATGGGCCTAAAAAATGCAGCGGTATAGACATCAAACAATATTCAGAAAAAACGATGACTGCACAATTGACAAACTACTTTGACAAAATAAAATGTATCAGTATTGACCATAAAACACCTTTTGATACCATTCAAAATTTTGTGTTTTGTAGTTTTCGGAAAAAATAAGGAAGTATATATTTTTTAAAAAATTAACTAAACCATCTAGAGCTTTTTCATTTTATTATCGTAATATTGCAATATACAAATTAATTGAAGTAATGGGAGCATCAAAATCAGAAGCATTCACCGACGAGCAAAATGAAATTTCGATTCTATTTAAAGCCCTCGGTCATCCAGCAAGAATAGCAATTATACAGTTTATTCTTTCATCTAAATCTTGCATTTGCGGAGATTTAGTGGATGTGCTTCCCCTTTCTCAAGCAACCGTTTCTCAGCATTTAAAAGAACTTAAATCAGCAAATATAATTCAAGGTTCAATTGAAGGTAATTCAATCTGTTATTGCTTAAATACCAATACTTTAGAAAAATTTAAATCTATCATTAGCGACTTTATTAACGCAGACAATTGCGCTAAAAACGAATGCTGTTAACTATATAAATTCATAACCATACACTCATAACTCCATAAATATGAAACTTTCAGAAATCAAACAAATTCTAACTGATTTAGATGCAGTCATTTTTCAATTACCAAACAAATCTTTCGTTCCAGAGCACTTCCATGTGACCGAAGTTGGCGTTATCACTAAAAACTTTATTGATTGTGGTGGAACAGTTCGCGAGGAAAAAGTGGTCAATTTTCAATTGTGGGAAGCCGGCGATTATGACCATCGTTTAGCACCAACAAAGCTGAAAAATATCATCGAACTTTCAGAACGTACGCTAAACATAGACCCTGAATTGGATATTGAAGTAGAATATCAAAGTGATACCATTGGTAAATATGATTTAGAATTCAATGGGATTTATTTCCAATTGAAATCAAAACTTACGGCTTGCTTGGCACAAGATGCTTGCGGTATTCCTGAAGAAAAACAAAAAGTAAAACTGTCAGAAATCGGAAATCAATCTACCGCAGCTTGTTGTACCCCTTCTCCTAATTCAAAATGTTGCTAAACCCAAACCTTGAATTTCGCCCATGTTTCAAAAAATCAACTCTCACTGTAAACAATTAGTATCGAAGTTCGATACTATCGCAGCCGAAAGAAAAGCATTGCTCTCAAAAATTTCGAATTACATTCAATCGAAAATAGCGCAAAATGAACCGATCAACTTGGTGTATGTGTGCACGCACAATTCGAGAAGAAGTCATTTTGGACAAGTCTGGGCAGCAGTTGCGGCTAGTTATTACAACATTCCCAATGTAATGACTTTTTCAGGAGGTACGGAAGCCACTGCTTTTAACCCTAATGCGATTAATGCTTTAAAAACAACAGGATTCGAAATAAGCGCTGATTCGACCGATGCTAATCCAATCTACATTGTTCGTTTTGGAGAAAATGAATCGACAATCTGTTTCTCAAAGGTTTATAATCACGAAATTAACCCAAAATCAAATTTTGCAGCCATCATGACTTGTTCGGACGCAGAAGAAAATTGTCCGTTTATTCCTGCGGTAGATCTACGCATTGGAACAACGTATGAAGACCCAAAAGCATTCGATGGCACCCCACAACAAGACCAAAAATACTTGGAACGTTCCAATCAAATCGCCTTGGAATGTTTGTATGTTTTCTCATTAATTCATAATTTATAATTCTTTCACTATGTCTTCAACAAACTGCGCCCCTGCGGCAGAACGCAAAAAACTAGGTTTCCTCGATCGCTTTTTGACCCTTTGGATTTTTCTAGCAATGGCGATTGGAATTGGAATTGGGTATTTTATTCCGACAGCAGATGATTTTATCAATTCATTTTCGAACGGAACAACGAACATTCCTTTAGCTATCGGATTGATTCTCATGATGTATCCACCGTTGACGAAAGTGCAATTTTCAAAAATTCCAAAAGTGATGGCTAAACCAAAGTTATTGGCCGTTTCGTTTTTCGTAACTTGGATTGTTGGACCTTTTTTAATGTTTTCATTAGCTGTTCTTTTTCTGAAAGATTATCCCGAATACATGACAGGCTTAATCATTATCGGTCTCGCACCTTGTATCGCAATGGTCATTGTGTGGAACGAATTGGCGGAAGGAAACCGCGAATTAGTGGCTGGATTGGTCGGGATAAATAGTCTATTGCAAGTTTTCTTTTTCAGTCTTTACGCCTATTTTTATTTGGAAATTGTATTGCCTTTGTTTGGAATTGATGCACTTAAAATTGACATCACCATTGTAGAAATAGCCCAAACTGTCGGTATTTATCTTGGGATTCCTTTTGGTGCCGCTGTAATAAGTCGCTTTGTTTTAATAAAAGCAAAGGGAGAAGAGTGGTTTCGCACGAAGTTCATTCCTATTATTTCGCCAATCACCTTGATTTCACTGCTATTTACAATCGTTGTAATGTTCAGTCTAAAAGGTGAAATGATTGTATCCATTCCGATGGATGTTGTACGCATTGCCATTCCATTGGTCATCTTTTTTGCCATCATGTTCATCTTAATGTTTCTCCTTGGCAAATGGGCTGGTGCTGATTATGCAGATAATGCTGCGCTTTCTTTTACTGCCTCAGGAAACAATTTTGAATTAGCCATCGCAGTTGCAATTGGCGTTTTTGGAATTAATTCGGGTGAAGCATTCGCTGGTGTCATTGGTCCCTTAGTCGAAGTACCTGCATTAATCATTATGGTGAATGTGGCATTTTGGCTCAAGAAGAAATTGTATAAACAATCATGACCAAGGTCATTTTAATCCAATTCAATTAGTAGTAACATTGTCAAAACAGGTGAAAATGAAAACAATTAAAGTCTTAGGAACTGGTTGCTCTAAATGCAACGTAACATATCAAAACGCCCAAGAAGCAATCAAACGATCAGGTATTGAAGCAACAGTAGAAAAAATTGAAGACATTGAAGAATTAATGAACTATAATGTTTTGACAACTCCGGTTCTTATGATTGACGAAAAACAACTGATTAAAGGTCGTGTCGCGGATGTCAACGAAATAATTGAACTTTTAAAAAATTAATGATGAGTACTAAACAATTAGTAAAAGAAATTTGTCCAACAACAACCCAAGAATGGGTGAAAAACGGAACGCTATTGGTGGATGTGCGCGAGCAAGACGAAATCAAAGCTTTGTCTTACGACGTTCCGAATATTATACATGTTCCTTTGAGTGAGTTTGAAAATCGTTATACTGAAATTCCTAAAGATAAAGATGTTGTAATGGTTTGCCGAAGTGGCGGAAGAAGCTTACGTGCATCTGGTTTCTTGGTTAATCATGGTTATGACAAAGTAGTAAATATGCAACATGGGATGATTCGCTGGGCAGAAAAGGGATTTCCTACAAAAGGTGATAACTCAGCTGTTCTTGGAAATAAAAATTCCAGTTCATGTTGCACACCTTCTCCTGATTCATCGTCAAAATGTTGCTGATTTAGATCGACATGTTTGTTTGGACCCAACATTTTGCAGATTGGTTAATCTTTGGGCTTTTCGGAATCGAAAAGGGTTCAAAAATCGGTGATGCCTTAAATTTTTTTGTATTTGATACCATCAAAATATTCATTTTGTTGTTCATCGTTACAATGATTATGGGGGTTATCAATTCCTATTTTCCAATCGATAAAGTGCGCAACTTTCTCACCAAACGAAAATGGTATGGATTGGATTATTTCCTTGCCTCTTTCTTTGGAACGATTACACCCTTTTGTTCTTGCTCTTCCGTTCCTCTTTTCATTGGATTTGTAAAAGGGGGGATTCCGTTGGGTGTGACCTTAGCCTTCCTGATTTCATCACCATTGGTAGATGCTGTCTCGGTGGCTATGTTTATTGGAATGTTTGGTTGGAAAGTGACAATCGTTTACGTTGTAAGCGGAATTATTTTATCAATGGTTGCAGGCTATATTCTTGGACGAATGAACTTGGAACGCTTACTCACACCTTGGGTTCAAAAAATACTTGAAAACAAACAAATTCTTGATCAAGAAGAAGAATTACACCATCAAACATTTCGTCAACGATTGCCAATAATTGTAAAAGAAGCATTGGGAATCGTAAAAGGTGTTTCGATTTATATACTCATTGGTATTGGTATTGGCGGCGCCATGCATGGCTTCATTCCAACTGGATTCTTCGAAGAATACATAAAGGCCGATAATCCTTTTGCAGTTCCAATCGCGGTTATCATGGGCGTTCCAATGTATAGTAACGCAGCTGGAGTACTACCTATCATGGATGTTTTAGTTCAGAAAGGAATTCCTATTGGAACAGCAATCGCCTTTTCAATGGCAGTTGTCGGACTATCAATCCCAGAAGGACTTCTTCTCAAAAAAGTAATGACCACGAAAATGCTTTTAATTTTCTTCGGAGTTGTTGCAGCATGTATTATCGTTTCAGGCTATGTATTCAATTTAATCCTATAATTCAACATGAAAAATCTACTTTTTATTCTGCTAATCGCTTTGCTAGCAGCTTGTGGAAACAAAAACAACGAAACTGCAAAAGATACACTTACTGCCGACCTAAAAAACGAACGACTTGAAGTGTACGCTTTCCACGGAGTACGCCAATGTGAAACATGTAAACACATGAAAGCTTACAGTAAAGCAACTTTGGAAAAACATTTTAAAGCTGAGTTGAAATCAGGCACCATCATTTATCAAGTTATTGACGTGGATGATGAAAAAAATGCTGAATTGGCAGAAAAATTTGAAGCGACAGGTACAGCTTTAATGATCAATCGTGTGCAAAATGGAAAAGAAAACATTGAAGACTGGAGTGATTTCGCCTTTGAATACGCTCCAGGTGAACAAAATGAATACGAAGTTGAGTTCAAAAAAATGATTGAAGAAAAACTCAAGTAAAATGGATTGGCTGCACAACCTTGTTGACAATACTTCTTGGCCAATTCTTTCTGCATGGGCACTCGGAATTTTAACGGCAATTAGTCCTTGTCCCCTAGCAACAAATATTACAGCGACTTCCTATATCGCACGCACCTTAAACGGTCGCAACAAGGTTCTTTTAAGCGGCTTTCTTTACACACTTGGATTAGCGTTCACTTATACGATGATTGCACTCATCATCTCTTTAGGCGCAAGTAAATTCCAAGTCGCTAAATTCTTTCAAGGCAACGGTGAGAAGTTTGTTGGCCCAATTATGATTATCATCGGTTTAATCATGCTGAATGTCATCAAGTTTAATTTTTTAAGAAAATCAAATTTAAAGAATAAGCTAGGTGATAAATTCAAGGACAGAGGACTTTTAGGTTCTTTCCTACTCGGGGCACTTTTCGCTATGGCATTTTGTCCGTATAGTGGCGCCATGTATTTCGGCATGCTCATACCCATGACAATCGAAAGTGAAATGGGTATCACCCTTCCCCTCTTTTTCGCCTTGGGAGCTGCGTCTCTAGTGTTGTTCTTTACTGTCATCATTGCCTTCAGTATTCAAAAACTGGGAGCCTATTATAAACGAATTACCCAGATTGAGAAAGTAATGCGCTACTTTGCGGCTTTTCTTTTTATCGGAACTGGTTTATACTATGTCTTAATATACCTTCAAGTTATTCAATAATGGAAACCACAAAACAATTTTACGCCGCATATCAAGAAGCTAGAACTCGTCTACAACTTTTACTAAATGATCTTACAGCCGAGGATCTAACAAAAAAACTCCAAACCTGTCCAAACAGCTGTGGATTTCTTCTACGTCACATTGGGGATGTAGAATTGTTATTCTCCAAAAACGTTTTCAAATTGGTGGATGTGCAAGTCAAAGCCAAAACGGTAATGGATCAAAGAGATACCGGTGAATGGACAAGCCTAAGTGAACTGCAAGAATATTTATCACATTCATTTAAAACGGTACTTACTGCAATTGCTCAACAAGACGAAGAATCTTGGGAAGAATCGATTGAAACAAAAGAATTCGGAACCAAAACAAAAGCAGAGGCATTTGGAAGAATTATTTCTCATACAGCGTATCATGCAGGACAATTAGCAATAATTCAAAAATATGGAGAATGATTTCTAAAATTACTATAACTCTTTTTGTTTTCCTTTCATTATTCTCAATAGGTCAAACACATGTAAAGTCGATAAGTGCCATGAAACCAGTAATGATGGGACAGGATTTATCTGCGCATGTTCAATTAGATTCGATTACAAATTTACCTCACCTTTTCGCTGTTTGTCCTTTGAATAGATTGCAAGGAGAAGTTACCATTGTAAACAGTGAAATTTTCAAAAGCACTGTCGATAAAAAAGGGAACATTCACACCGATATTAGATCTGAAGGAACTGCTCCTTTTATTGTTTATGCTCAAGTCGAAGATTGGGTGTCTTACTCTGTAAAATGTACAATTTCTTCAGAAAAAGAACTTCAAGAATTGATTGAAAAATTAGCGAAGGAAAACGGTTATGACATTGAACAAGCTTTTCCATTCATCATCAAAGGTCAATTCGATACAGTCAACTTCCATATTATTTCAAAACCAATTAAAGAGAAGAAGCACAATCATGATTTGCACAATAAGGCTAAAAAGCATTTTTCTAAAATCAATATTCATGGCTCATTAATTGGCTTCTTCTCTAAACATGATGAAGGTATTTTTACTCATAAAGGAAGTTTTACCCATATTCATTTTCTTGATGATAAAGAATCTATGACTGGTCACTTGGAACATGTTTCTATACAAGAAAAAGAATTCTTAATATATTTCCCTGCAAAAATTCAGGGTTTAAATAATATAACGATTAAAACTTTAGATACCGATTTTTCAAAAGGCCGATTAACGAATGAGCAGACAATTAACTTAACAGATGTAGTGAAATTTCATGGTCATTTATGCGATGGTTTAACTCTTGGGTTTATTGGATTAAAAGAAGCTTTATACACGCTTTTTCCTGATAGTATTATTGACAGGACGAATCTAAGAATTGTAAGTAAATCATCACCTTGCCTAACCGATATCGCAGTTTATCTTTCTGGTGGACGATATCAATTCAATACATTTTACGTTTCCGACAGCATTGACTATTTGTACATTGTTCAACGAATCGATAACGGAAAAACGATTGGAATTAAAACGATACCTGGACTTGTACCAACAGCAATAAAAGAAATGGGGAACCAAGCAGTTAAAGGTAAGTTAAGCTCTTGTGATTTAGATAAATTGAGAAAAATGGAAGATGATTTTATTTTTCAGCTCATAAATACTTTACCAAAAGAATTATTCCTAATCACAGAAAATCATGATTTCATTTGGTCTCCCTCATTTACAATAACGTATAAAAAAACAGACGTAATAAATAAGAACAGATCAAATTGCGAATCAAATTAACATTGAAATTCGGAAGAAAAAGTACTCTTAAAAAAAAGACATTTTAATATATCGAACAAAAAAAAAGTCGCTAATCAGCGACTTTTCAATTACTCATAAATTCATTACTTGGTTTTATTTTTTGTCTTACTTTTACCTTTTTCAATGACAATTGTAAGCTCCTCTTTACCATTTTCTAGATCAATTTTAATTGTATCTCCTTCTTGCAAATTAGATTTAATGATCTCTTCAGCTAATGGGTCTTCAACGTGTTTTTGAATTGCTCTTTTTAAAGGTCGTGCTCCAAATTTCTCGTCATAACCTCTTTCTGCAATAAAGTCTTTCGCAGCTTTAGTCATTTCAATTTGATACCCTAATTCATTGATTCGTCCGTATAATTTTGCCAATTCTAAATCAATAATTTTATGAATATCTTCACGAGTTAATGATTTGAATAAAATCATATCATCAACACGGTTTAAGAATTCTGGAGAAAAAGCTTTTCTCAATGCATTTTGAATCACAGCCTTCGCATTTTCATCTCGTGCTTCTTCTTTTGCTTTTGTTCCAAATCCTACTCCAGTTCCAAAATCAACTAATTGACGGGCTCCAATGTTAGAAGTCATAATTAGGATAGTGTTTTTAAAATCAATCTTACGACCCAAACCATCTGTCATATGACCATCGTCTAATACTTGAAGCATTAAATTAAACACATCTGGATGCGCTTTTTCAATCTCGTCTAATAAAATTATTGAATACGGCTTGCGGCGAACTTTTTCTGTCAATTGACCACCTTCTTCATATCCAACATACCCAGGAGGTGCTCCAACCAAACGAGAGATTGAGAATTTCTCCATGTACTCAGACATATCAATTCTTATCAATGCATCATCTGAATCAAATAAGTATTGAGCTAAAACTTTCGCTAACTGCGTTTTACCTACACCTGTTGGTCCTAGAAAGAAGAAAGAACCAATTGGCTTATTTGGATCCTTTAAACCTGCTCTATTTCGTTGTATTGCCTTTACTACTTTAGAAACGGCTTCATCTTGTCCAATAACACGACCCTTCAATTCTTCAGCCATGTTTACCAATTTACCAGTTTCAGATTGAGAAACTCGAGTAACTGGAATACCACACATCATAGAAACAACCTCTGCAACATTTTCTTCAGTTACAACAACACGGTTGTTTTTCGACTCGTCTTCCCATTTCGTTTTAGCCACTTCTAATTGATCTTGAAGCTTACGTTCATTATCTCTTAATTCAGCTGCTTTTTCATATTGTTGAGATTTAATAACCTCGTTTTTCTGATCCTTCAAAGCTTCCATTTGAGCTTCAATGTCCAATATTTCTTGAGGAACATTAATGTTCGTAATATGAACACGAGAACCAACTTCATCTAACGCATCGATTGCTTTATCGGGCAAGTGACGATCAGTTATATACCTTTCTGTTAATTTAACACAAGCACTAATTGCTTCGGGTGTATATGTAACAGAATGGTGATCTTCATATCTTTCCTTGATATTATTTAGAATCTGAATCGTTTCATCAATTGATGTAGGCTCAATAATTACCTTTTGAAAACGACGTTCTAAAGCACCATCTTTTTCAATGTATTGACGATATTCATCAAGTGTTGTAGCTCCAATTGCTTGCAATTCACCTCTCGCTAAAGCTGGTTTAAACATATTCGATGCATCTAATGATCCACTTGCACCACCTGCACCAATAATCGTATGTATTTCGTCAATAAATAAGATAACATCCGGATTCTTTTCAATCTCCTGCATTACCGCTTTCATTCGCTCTTCAAACTGACCTCTGTACTTTGTTCCAGCAACTAACGAAGCTAAATCTAAAGAAACAATACGCTTATTAAAAAGAATTCTAGATACTTTACGTTGTACTATTCTAATTGCCAAACCTTCAGCAATAGCACTCTTTCCAACTCCCGGTTCTCCAATTAGGATAGGATTGTTTTTCTTTCTTCTAGATAAAATCTGACTTACTCTTTCAATCTCCTTTTCACGACCTACAATTGGATCTAATTTTCCAGCTTCAGCCATTTTAGTTAAATCTCTACCGAAATTATCTAATACTGGTGTTTTTGATTTTGGATCAGTCGGTTTTCTCTGAGTGGAAAATTGTTCTGGACCTTCTTCCTCTTGTCCTCCAGGGAATTCAGCTCGTGGTGTTGTGTTTTCTTCAATCATCGCTTCTAATTCATCTTTTATATTTTCATAAATCACACCGTATTTGTTCAATACGCTGCAAGCAAAACTATCTTCTTCCTTTAATATTGATAGTAATAAATGTTCAGTTCCAATTATTGGACTCTTATATAATTTAGCTTCTAAATATGTTTTCTTTAAAACCTTTTCGGCTTGTTTAACTAAAGGAATATTGGCTAAAGGTGCGCCTCCTGACTTTGCGGAATTCATTAAACTTTGCTCAACTTCTTTCCGTATATGAATTAAATCGAGATGAAACTCTTTAAGCAACTTTATTGCCGTGCCGTCTCCTTCCCGAAAAAGCCCAAGTAATAAATGCTCAACTCCAATAAAATCATTCCCTAAACGCAATGCCTCTTCCCTGCTGTAACTAATTACATCTTTAACACGAGGCGAAAATTTTGCTTCCATACTAATTGATTTTCTATTATAAAATTGCGCAATTTTTCTTATGCACAAATATAAAACGAATAAATTGTTAATAAGTAGACGAAAAAGTCAATTTTCCACAGGTTTTTGTTAGTAAAAACAAACTAATCAATGTGTCCTATAGTTGAAATTTGACTAATTTCGAACCTTGCTTTAACCAGCACAATTTACGTGCAAAAATAAAATATGTGACAAGATGGCAGATGGAGAAAAAATAATCCAAATTAACATCGAAGATGAAATGAAATCAGCCTACATTGATTATTCAATGTCGGTAATTGTATCTCGTGCTCTTCCAGATGTGCGTGACGGCTTTAAACCTGTACACAGACGTGTATTATATGGTATGCAAGACCTTGGTGTCTTCTCAAACCGTCCACACAAGAAATCAGCGAGAATAGTTGGTGAAGTTTTAGGAAAGTATCACCCACATGGTGACAGTTCTGTTTATGACACAATGGTGCGTATGGCACAACCATGGTCCCTGCGCTACCCACTTGTAGATGGTCAAGGTAACTTCGGATCTGTTGATGGTGATAGCCCAGCCGCAATGCGTTATACTGAAGCACGTCTTCGAAAGATTGCTGAAGAAATGCTGAGCGATTTAGAGAAAGATACCGTTGATTTTGCCCCGAACTTTGATGATAGTCTAGAGGAACCAACCGTAATGCCTACGAAGGTTCCAAATCTATTGATAAATGGAGCATCTGGTATTGCAGTAGGTATGGCAACAAATATGGCCCCACATAATCTAACAGAAGTTATTGATGGTATTGTTGCTTTTATTGACAACAAAGAAATTGACATTGAAGAATTATTACAATATGTTAAAGCGCCAGATTTTCCTACAGGAGGAATAATTTACGGATACGAAGGTGTTCGTGACGCACTGCTTACTGGACGTGGACGAATTGTTATGCGTGCAAAAGCAGAAATTGAAGAAGTAAATGGTCGTGAACAAATAATCGTTACTGAAATTCCATATCAAGTTAATAAGGCTGATATGATTAAGAAAACAGCTGACTTAGTGAACGATAAAAAGATTGAAGGGATCTCTGATTTACGTGACGAATCCGACCGTAATGGTATGCGAATTGTTTACGAAATAAAAAGAGATGCAATCGCTAATGTAGTGTTAAACAAATTATACAAGTTCACATCGTTACAAACCTCATTTTCAGTTAATAATATCTGTCTAGTTGATGGCCGGCCGTTGCTTTTGAATTTAAAAGAAATGATTTTCCATTTCGTTAATTTCAGACATGAAGTTGTTATTAGAAGAACAAAATTTGAATTACGAAAAGCTGAAGAAAGAGCACATATTTTAGAAGGGTTAATTATTGCATCAGATAATATTGATGAAGTAATTGCTTTAATTCGTGCGTCTAAATCACCAGAAGAAGCAAGAGAGAGATTAATGGAGCGATTTGCTCTTTCAGATCTTCAATCTCGCGCTATTGTTGAAATGCGTCTTCGTCACTTAACTGGATTAGAACAAGACAAACTTCGCGGTGAATTTGAGGAATTAATGATTCTTATTGCTGACTTAAAAGACATTTTAGCGAATGAATCAAGAAGAATGCAAATCATTAAAGATGAGTTGCAAGAAATAAAAGACAAATACGGTGACGCTCGTCGTTCGCGCATTGAATATTCTGCTAGTGAAATGCGAATGGAAGATTTAATTGCTGATGAAGAAGTGATTATTACTATTTCACATGCTGGATACATTAAACGTACAAGCTTAAGTGAATACAAGGTTCAAAATCGCGGTGGAATGGGATCAAAAGGTTCAACCACTCGTGACAAGGATTTCTTGGAGCATTTATTTGTTGCCACTAACCACAATTATCTTTTAGTCTTCACGGAGAAAGGTCGTTGTTTCTGGATGAGAGTATATGAAGTTCCAGAAGGAAACAAACTCGCAAAAGGAAGAGCAATTCAAAATCTAATCAACATTCCACAAGACGACAAAGTTAAGGCTTACGTGAAAGTTTTAGATTTAACTGATAAAGAATACACTGATAATAACTTCATCGTAATGTGTACGAAACAAGGTGTTATTAAGAAAACTTCTTTGGCTGCATACTCTAGACCTCGTTCTAATGGTATCAATGCTATTTCTATCCGTGAAAACGATGAATTATTAGAAGCGAAATTAACGAACGGAACAAATGAAATTGTACTTGCAACGAGCGCTGGTAGAGCAATCCGATTCAATGAAGAAAAAGTTCGTCCAATGGGAAGAAATGCTTCAGGTGTTAGAGGTGTAACTTTATTAAGTGATACAGACCAAGTTATTGGAATGCTTTGTGTCGAAGATATCTTCTCTACTGTATTAGTAGTTTCAGAAAAAGGATACGGTAAGCGCACATATTTGAATGATCCAGAAGATAAAGAACCAGTTTACCGTGTAACAAATCGTGGCGGAAAAGGTGTAAAAACTTTAAATATCACAGATAAGACCGGACCTTTATTAGCTATTAAGAATGTTAACGACGAAGAAGATTTGATGATTATCACAAAAGGTGGAATCACAATCCGAATGCACATTGACACACTTCGCACAATGGGAAGAGCTGCTCAAGGGGTAAAATTAATCAATCTTAAGAATAAAGCTGAAATCGCAGCAATTGCCCGAGTTCCAAGAAGCGAAGAAGAGGATGAAGATGAAAATGGTGAAGAAGGAAGTGATGAAGGAACTATCGAAAATGAAGATAGTGAGAATGGCACGGATATTGAAAACCCGGATGTGGAATAATTTAAAATAAGCATCTCAAAGAACAAAAACATGAAAAATAAATTTTTAACTGTATTTGGAGTTATATTATTTAGCTCTCAATTAATCGCTCAAAAAACAAACGAAACATCGGCTGCCATTGAATACAACAAGTATTCTGACAACATGTCAATGATGATGATGGGGGCCGGTGATGCTGAACTTGGTAAAAAAGCAATTGAAAAAGCAAAAGGCTATATTGATCTTGCTGCTGCTAATGAAGCAACAAAAGAAAGTCCTAAAACACTTTTTTACAAAGGAGAAATCTACACTGGATATTTAATGGCTTTTGGAACTGATTCTGTTTTCATGGCTACCAACGGCGAAAACTATTTAAACATCGGCTTGGAGAGTTATAAAAAATCATTAGCTGTTAGTTCTAAATACAAAGAAGATATTGAAAACTCAATAAATCAGAAAAAAGGTTTGTTTTCAATGGGGATCAATATGTTGTATGATCAAGGGAAATTCGCAGAAACAGCTGAAGCATATGAAATGCAAGTTAAATTATCTGACGGAATGAATCAAATTGACACCTTATCAATGTTTAATTCTGGTGTCTGTTATGAAAAAGCGAATGACTTTGTCAACGCTGCAAGAATGTATAGCCTTTGTTCAAAAACTGGCTACAAAGCTCCATCAATATATAATATTGCTTCAGCATCTTATAGAAAAGCAGGAAAAAATGAAGAAGCAAAAGCTATCATTGCTGAAGGAAGAAAAAAATATCCAACAGACAGAGAATTACTTTTAGAATTGGTTAATATAAATATTGGTGCTGGTGATGCTGCAGGTGCTGAAGTTGCTTTAAACGAGGCAATTGCTGCTGATCCGAAAAATAAATTATTATATTATACAATAGGAACAATTTACATTGATCTAAAGCAAAATGATAAAGCAGAAGCAGCTTTAAACAAAGCACTGGAAATTGATCCAAATTATGCCGATGCTCAATATCAATTAGGAGCACATCTTGTAACATGGGCAGCTGACACACAAGCTGCAGCAAGTCAATTGAAATTGAATGATCCTAAATATGATAAAATGCTTCAAGAAGCTGATGCAATATTTAAAAGAGCATTGATTCCACTTGAAAAATTCATCACAATTACTCCAAACGACAAAGATGTCCTTACAATACTGTATCAATTGCATAGAAATTTAGGAAATACTGAAAAGTCTGCTGAATATAAAAAACGTGCTGACGCAATTAAATAAAATTAGTTGAACTAATAAAGGGCCATTTGTCAACTGACAGATGGCTTTTTTTTGCTTTTAAGTTGCTTGTATTAAATAAATTAATATCTTTGCACCCTTAAAATAAGGGCTGTAACACTTTTTTAAGTTACTTTTAGTATTCATCACTTTCGAGTTTACAGGTCACTCGAAATACAATTTAAAAAGCCAAATGGCAAAAAACACACAATTGCAGGGAACTGCAGATTTTGATTGGGATGCATTAGCATTAGACGGTTACACGCTTGTTCAACGTTCTGAAATGTCAGATGTTTATGAGAATACGTTAACATCAATCAATGAAAAAGAAGTTGTAGAAGGTACAGTTGTACTTGTTACAAAAAAAGAAGTAATCATTAACATTGGTTACAAATCTGAAGGAGTTGTTGCAGCTTCTGAATTCCGTTACAATCCTGAATTGAAAGCTGGTGATCTAGTTGATGTTTATGTTGAGTGTCAGGAAGACAAGATGGGACAATTAGTTGTTTCTCACAGAACTGCTCGTATGCACAAAGCTTGGCTTCGTGTGAATGACGTATTACGTACAGGTGAAGTTATCACTGGTTTCGTAAAATGTCGTACGAAAGGTGGTTTGATCGTTGATGTATTTGGAATTGAAGCATTCTTGCCAGGTTCTCAAATTGACGTTAAACCTATCCGTGATTATGACGTTTATGTTGGTAAAAACATGGAATTCAAAGTTGTTAAAATCAACCAAGAATTTAGAAACGTTGTTGTATCTCACAAAGCGCTTATTGAAGCGGAATTGGAAGAGCAGAAAAAACAAATTATTTCTGGTCTTGAGAAAGGTCAAGTATTAGAAGGAACTGTTAAGAACATCACATCTTATGGTGTATTCATCGATTTAGGTGGAGTCGACGGTTTGATTCATATCACAGATTTATCTTGGGGTCGTGTAAATCACCCAGAAGAGATAGTTGAACTTGATCAAAAATTAAACGTTGTTATTCTTGACTTTGATGATGAGAAGAAAAGAATTGCATTAGGTCTTAAGCAATTACAACCACATCCATGGGATGCTTTGAGTACTGAGTTAAACATCGGTGACAAAGTTCAAGGTAAAGTTGTTGTTATGGCTGACTACGGTGCTTTCGTTGAAATCGCTGCTGGAGTTGAAGGGTTGATCCACGTTTCAGAAATGAGCTGGTCACAACACTTACGTTCTGCACAAGATTTCATGTCAGTTGGAGATACTGTTGAAGCAGTTATTTTGACTTTAGATCGTGAAGAACGTAAAATGTCTTTAGGTATTAAGCAATTGATGCCAGATCCTTGGGCTAACATCGAAGGTAAATATTCTGTTGCTTCTAAGCACAATGCTAAAGTTCGTAACTTCACTAACTTCGGTGTATTCGTTGAACTAGAAGAAGGTGTTGATGGATTGATTCACATTTCTGATCTATCTTGGCAAAAGAAAATCAAGCATCCATCTGAATTCTGTAAAGTAGGAGATGATATGCAAGTTGTTGTTTTAGAAATCGATAGAGAGAACAGAAGAATTTCTTTAGGTCACAAACAATTAGAAGAAAATCCATGGGATGTATTTGAAACTATCTTCGGAGAAGGATCTGTACACCAAGGAACAATCATTGAAAACAAAGATAAGTCTGGAATCGTTTCTCTTCCTTATGGTGTTGAAGGTATTTGTCCTGCAAAACACTTGAGAAAAGAAGACGGTACTAACGCGAAAATTGAAGACACGCTTGATTTCAAAGTAATTGAATTCAACAAAGAATCAAAAAAGATCGTTGTTTCTCATACACGTACATTTGAAGAAGGTGAAGATAAGCCAACCGTTGCACCAAAAGGAGCAGCTAAAAAATCGGCTAATGCAGGATCACCAACTTCTCAAGCAGTAAAAGCTAATAACCAAAACATAGAGAAATCTACATTAGGTGACTTGGGTGGACTTGCTGAATTGAAAGAAAAAATGGAGAAAGGAAAATAATCCTTGATCTATAATAATTTGAAAGCCGTTCGTCATTTGATGAGCGGCTTTTTTTATGGTTTGACTGTTTATTACAATCATTTAGAATATAATCTATTATTTAGGCTTGACATATTTCGGCCACTGAGAATATCTGAAGATAATTAGCGAACATAAGAACTTCTATTTACTGCCACAGATGCACAGATTTTGAAATTTTTATTTTCCAATTACTAAAAAAATATTATTTTCCTTTTTATTCAAAGTACTATAATTATTATCTGTGGCATATTTTTCTGATTGGACTAGTGTCTTTTATAACGAATGAAATCAGTTATGAAATCCATTCAATTCACTTTTACTAAGGCATAAAAAACCACGAATACAAGTGTACCCGTGGTTCATTAAATTATTTTTAAATTATCTAATCTACTGAATTAGCTAAAGCAATTAACTGTTCTGCAGATTTAAATCCAACAACTTGTTTGATTAACTTTCCATTCCCATCGATAATCAACAAAGTTGGATATGCTTGTACTTTGTACATACGAGATATTTCTGGTCCATCAACATCCAATTCACAATCAATTTTCAAGTTGATGAATTTTTCATTGAATAATTCACCGACAGCAGCATCTTTAAAGGATGTAGCCGCCATTTTCTTGCAAGGTCCACACCAACTTGTGTAGGCATCAATAAATATCAATTGGTCGTTTTCAAGTGCTTCCGCTTTCGCTTTTTCAAGTGTCAAACTTTTAAATTTAATCCCTTCTCCTTCTTTCTGATTGGTTGATTCATTCTTCACAACGAAAGCCATTGTAATTAATCCTAACGCCAGTATTCCAACTATTTTTTTCATTGTCTTTATTTTGAGTTTAAATTACAAACATTTTTGATAACTTCAATCAGAAAAAAAAGTAATTCTTGAAGTCCAAAGTTGTTACCTTTGACTCAAGAACCATTCCAATAAAATGACATTCGATCGTATAACATATATTGACACAAATCCCAATGGAAAAACTGAAGTACAGAATTTCATTCAAGATTGGTATTCAAAAGATCTTGTTATTCAAACAAAAACATCTGGATCAACAGGTGAAGCGAAAATAATTTCGTTGGAGAAATCTAAAATGATTGTTTCAGCAAAGAAAACTCTTTCCTTTTTAGGACTTAAAAAAGGGGACACAGCCCTACTCTGCTTACCACTTAATAGCATTGCTGGGAAAATGATGATAGTAAGAGCAATTGTTGGTGAATTAAATCTAGTGGTTGGTTTAATTGATTCAAATCCTTTACAGCATGTTCAGCATAAAATTGATTTTGTAGCCCTTGTTCCTTTGCAATTTCAGAATTCTATTGAAAATAATTCTACAAAACTCAAATCAATAAAATCAATTATTGTAGGTGGTGGCCCTATTTCATCTAAGTTAGAAAAACAGGTGATAACAAGCAATGTGAAAGCTTTTCAAACGTATGGAATGACAGAAACTATATCCCATGTTGCACTCCGAGAAATAGGAAACAAAAAAGATTCACATTATCATGCTTTAGATGGAATTTCATTCAGTGAGAAAAATGAGCAATTAATAATTCATTATCCTGAAATCGGAATTAAAGAAATGCAAACAACTGATATTGTAAAATTAATAAGTCCCACAAATTTTGAATGGATTGGAAGAACCGATTTCATTATTAATGTTGGTGGAATCAAACTAAATCCTGAAGAAATTGAAACTATTTTATCTGAATATATTAATTCACCTTTTATTATTTCAAGTGTTTCAGATGATAAATTAGGTGAAATTGTAATTCTACTGATTGAAGGAGATGAGGCTTTCACCATCGATGATGCAACTTTACAGAAAAAACTCAAAAAGTTTGCTATTCCAAAACACATCTATTATTTGCCATCATTTTACTGGACTTCAAGTGGGAAAGTTAATAGAATTGAAACTTTAAAATTGCTTCACTCCAACTAACGTGAAGAAATACTACGACATACTTGGTTTGCCCGTTGGTGCTTCAACTGTAGAAATTAGAAAAAGCTACAGAAAGTTAGCTATGCGATATCACCCGGACAAAAATCCATCTCCACAAGCTGGAATTCAATTTATTGCCATAACAAATGCTTACGAAATATTGATGGGTAAAAAAGATATTCCATCAGTTAATGTTACAAATAGTCGTCAAGCAGTTAAAGTTCATGTCAAAAAACAAGAAGAACGTTTAAAAGATGCAAAAAAACGTTATTACGAGCAGCAACTCAAAGAAAAGCAAGCAGAAGAACGATTTTTTAAAAGTTTATTTATTGGGCGTAAATGGAAAATAATTAAACTTAATTCGATTGTAGGAACAATTTTAGCACTTTTAGTAATTACTGATTTCTTCCTTCCACATCACTATGAACAAGATAAAATCACGCATATCTCTGTCAATAATAATTTTGGCACAAAAGGAGAATTTATTTCGTTGGTGAGAACTCAAAAGAATAATGACTATTGGGTAAAAGATACAGATGGCGGAAAATATGAATATTACCCTGATATTTTCATAGAGAAAACTTGGATTTTCCATGGATCTTCTAGACTTATTTCAAACCAAAAAATCAAGTATGGTTTTTACTCCTTGCATTACACTTTTTACTCAATAAGTGTCTTTTTAATAATTGTGTTTTTCCTTCCCTTGTTCACTCGACTTTATAAACGACCAACCGTAACATTTACCGTTTGTTATTATTTCAGTTTGTATTTAAGTGGTATTTTAATCTTACTCTTCTTGATTTCAAATGACCGATGGGCTCATTTGTTGACTTTGGGTTTTCTGTAAATTAGCGTTTCATTGCTCTATCCATGTCTCTCTTATCGTCCTTCTCTTTGAGATCGTCTCTTTTATCGTGAAGTTTTTTACCTTGAGCACATGCAATTTCCAATTTAATCCACCCTTTTTCTGACAAGAACATTCTTAAAGGAACTAAGGTGTTTCCCTTAATTTTAAGGAATTTTTCTATTTTAATAATCTCTTTTTTATTTAGCAATAACTTCCTGTCTCCTCTTGGTTTATGATTGTAAAATGATGCGTTTTCATACTCAGTAACGTGCATATTCCTGATCCAAACTTCCCCTCCAATCATTACACAATAAGCCTCTAAAATACTCGCTTTACCATTGCGAATACTTTTTATTTCCGTCCCAGTAAGCTGAACACCAGCCACATAATCATCCAGCAAGTGGTATTCAAACCTTGCTCTTTTATTGCGTATGTTAACTTCGTTCTTTGCCATTACTTTATTATGTAATTACAAAAGTAAGATTTTTAGTGGAATCTCGTTTTTACAAAGGTTAGACTGTTCAAAACATCTCGTTTTAGATGGCGCACAAATTCTTAAATAACGTACTTTTGAAATGTGAAAATTCCTTCAAAACATATAGAAAATGCCGTTGAACAGTTGTCATCTTTGCCAGGAATTGGGCAAAGGACCGCACTTCGATTGGTACTTCAAATTCTAAATCGCACAGAAGGGGAAATAGAACAATTTTCGAAGGCTTTTACGGATATGAAATTGTATGTTAAAAAATGTTCGTCTTGTGGAAATGTTTCTGATACTGCTATTTGCTCAATATGTTCGGATGAAAAAAGGGATCATTCGATAATTTGTGTTGTTGAAGACATACGAGATGTTTTGGCAATTGAATCAACTGAATCCTTCAAAGGAATTTATCATGTTTTAGATGGAATCATTTCTCCGATGGATGGTGTCGGTCCTTCAGATTTAAATATTCAAACACTAATTGACAAGGCAAATACTGGTACTATATATGAAATAATATTTGCTTTAAGCCCAACAATGGAAGGAGATACTACAAATTTCTATTTATATAAAAAGCTGGGCGATAAACAAGTAATTATTACCACCCTTTCAAGAGGTGTTTCAGCGGGAACGGAATTGCAATATGCAGATGAAATAACTCTTGGACGTTCCTTATTACAGCGTCAACCTTTCAAATTGTAAATATTAATTACATTTGTAAAAACCTTAATTAAATTATATGTTAAAAGAATTCAAAACGTTTATCATGCGCGGCAATGTGGTAGATTTAGCTGTAGCCGTAATTATTGGAGCTGCATTTAATGCCATTGTTGGATCACTAATTAACGATGTAATAACACCACTTTTATTGAAACCTGCTTTCAGCGCAATGCATGTTGACAAACTTGAAAATCTTGCATGGAACGGAGTGCTTTTTGGGAAATTCATTGCTTCGGTAATAAACTTTATTGTAACTGCTTTCGTTGTCTTTTTAATGATAAAAGCAATGAATAAAGCGAAAAAAACCAAAGAAGTAGAAGAAATTCCAGCTGCAGCTCCTGCTCCCACTATGGACCAAGCATTATTGATTGAGATTAGAGATTTGTTAAAAAAATAATAAATTCATCTATTACAAAAAGGTCAGAATGAAATTCATATTTCTACTGACCTTTTATTGTTTTAATTATTGGACTTGTGAATAACGTTTAGCAAAAGAAACAATTTGATCAGAAGCTATTTCATGTGTCCCAGAAGGAAGCTCAATAATACTTTGAATCATGCATTTTGCCACATTTATTGTTTCAACTGGTTTGTATTTATTAATGAGTCCGGTCATTCCAATCGCATTTCCAATAGAGATTGATAATTTTTCACCTATTCGTTTTTCCTTTCTATTTCCATCAAGCATAGATGGTTTAATTAAAATCAATTGTTCGAATCCAATTTTCCTAGCATTCTCATCTAATTGGGCTTTCATCCGAGAATAGAAAAAAGGAGATTTCAAACTAACTCCTAATGAGGAAATTAAAACACATTTTTCTATACCGTATTCTTTGGCTAATTGCATTACTCTAGTTGGAATATTTACATCGATTTCAATTTGTTTAGCTTGAGAACCCGCTTTTTTAATTGTCGTTCCAAATGCAATAAATAAAATATCAACTTTTGTGTTTAATGGTAATATTTCTAGATTTGAAAAATCTACTACATGTGTTACAACCTTTATTGTTCTATAGTCTAACTCTCTTCTATTGAGCATTTCAACCTTTTCAAAACGCTCATCCGAAATCAATAATTGTGCTAATTGATGCCCTACCAACCCTGTTCCTCCTAAAATTAAAGCTGTCATTTTTATTTTTTTTCTAAAAATACAAATCAAAAGTATTAAGATTGGTAAAAAAGTCCTAATTTCGATTATTATTAACGAATAAAAACAATTACAGTTTATTCATTTTATGACTAGTATTTTTGTCGCCAAATTAGATTTTGGTATTACAAGCGAGCAATTAAAGCAAGCTTTTCAGGATTATGGAACTGTGCTTAAGGCAACAGTAGCAACTGATAGAGAAACAGGTAAATCTAGAGGATTTGGATTTGTAGAAATGGCTGATCGCGATGAAGCATTAGCTGCCATTGATGGATTGGACGAATCTTTAATGAACGGAAGACCAATCGCTGTGAAAGAAGCTGAGCAACGTCCTGACACAAGAGCACCAAGAGATCCAAATGCACCGAGACCACCTTTTAAACCAAGAGAAGGTTCAGATGCCCCAAGACCAAGTTTTCGACCTCCAAGTAGTGATGATGCACCCGCATTTACTCCTCCGGGAAATGATTTATTGAAATCAGAGCAAAGAAAGAAGGTTGAGAAAAAAGCAAAGGATTGGGGAACGGATGATAATTCCAAAAAGCCAAAAATGAATGCACATAAAAAGAGCAGTAAAAACAACCGCTTTTTTGGTGATGACGATGATGACGATTTTGATGATGCTGATTTTAAAATCGGCTCGACTTATGATGAAGAAGAAGATGATGACGAGGATGAAGATTAATTTTTAAATTGTCATAAAATATTTTTTAAAGCCTTGAAACAAATTGTTTTGAGGCTTTTTTATTTAATTGTTCATTAAAACAAAAAAATCAACCATAGTAATTTAGTAACTTTGTATTCTATGGAAATAATAATAATTTTCTTTCTGACACTTTTAAATGGTTTCTTTGCTTTATCAGAAATCGCATTGGTATCTGTTAAAAAATCTCGGATTCAGCACTTAGCTGACCAAGGAAATTCTAGAGCGAAAACAATATTAGAACTTTTAGACAAACCTGAGAATTTCTTGTCCTCTGTTCAAGTTGGGATTACATTGATTGGAATTATTGCTGGTGCATATGGTGGCGCAACG
>JBEAUV010000020.1:0-23883 GCA_041161265.1 Bacteroidota bacterium
TAAAAACAAACGCTTCGCCTATGTTGAAAAAATACCCTGAAATGATCGCTCCTTCCGTAGAGATAAAATTCGGACCCTCAAACAAAACGCTTAATGCAATTTTGAATTACAGTAAAGCTTTAGAGGTGAAAAAAATTAAAATGGAAAAAGTTCTGATCCACTTAAATTAAGAACAAAGTTTTAAAGAGAAACCGATTCGTGAATGAGTCGGTTTTTTTGTTTCTTTGATGTAACTTTTAGCCTATTTCATTTGTTTTAAGAGAATGACAAAACAATTTACTTTTCAGAAAACAATCCTCGTCTTTTTCATTCTAAATTGTTTCATTTACAGGGCGCAGCAAGACTTATTAGTTACGCAATTTTGGAACCTTAAGAGTTTCTACAATCCGGCAGCTGCAGGTTTAAACTATAAACACCAAGCTGCACTTTTAGCACGATGGCAATGGATAGGCGTAAATGGTGCACCAGATTCACAATTGGCAAGTTATTCTGTCAAGTCGGATAAATTACATGGAGGATTAGGCTTAAGTTATCTACATGATAAAATTGGTTTTTCAACACAAAATCAATTTAAAGTAAATTACAGCTATCAAATTCAATTGAAAAATGAAAGTATTTTGTCGGTAGGATTAGCGGGCGGAATAGCTAATTATAGGTTGGATGCAGTTTTGGTCCCGCCAACGTCAGCAATTGATCCTAATTTACCTGTTAGTTTTAATCAAACAAATTTCATAGCAGATTTTGGAATTGCATATTCACATAATAAATTTAATACAGGAATAAGTGTAACGCAATTAAATATACAATCAAACTCTGACAATTATCAATATGCCGAACATTTCTATGTTTTTGCGGATTATATATTCGGAAACGTAAGCGGATTTCAATTCAAACCACAAGTTTTGGTTAGAACGGATTTAGTTAAAATGAGCGGTGATATTAATTTAACCTCTTTTTACAAAGAGAAATATTCATTAGGAATTGGATACAGAAATAGGGATGCATTTTGTTTTAATATCGGTTGGGATATCAAAAATAAATTCAGAATTGGCTATTCTTATGATGTCACCGTCAGTAAATTAAACAACGGTGTATCAGGCGGCTCTCACGAATTTGTTTTAGGACTATTATTGAAATAGAAATATCGTTATATTTTTCGTTTCATGTTTTAATTTAAAAATAATCAAATAATTATTTTTTTGTTTTGTGACTTATTGTCCAATCGTATTCCACCAACAATTTTTACTGTGTAAAATGTTTGTCGATAAATTAAATCATTAAATCGGATTGATTTATTATCAAAATCAGTTACTAAAAAAATAAAATATCTAGGAACTGAATACCCACCAATTAATCGAATGTCAAAACGTGGAGCAAGGCCTAGAAAACCTCTTGCGGTTTCATTGACGGCATAAAACTTACCTTGTAAAGCAACTCCCATTCCTCCTAAAGCTGAGAATTGCCAGTTGTTTATTTTGTTGACATAGGCATATCCAGGGATTATACCTATGTCAAATGATGAAATAATATTAGCAGAAGTTTTAGTATTTGTTGTGTCAATAAGTTCTTTTGGAATTATTGACAGATTTCCATTACCTACACCAAATATGTTCAAAGAATTCTTGATATACCAAGTCTTTACTTCGCGATCGTAATGCCCCGTTTTCCCTTTTAGACAAGACATTTTGAAATGTTTGTCATGAAAATACCAAACGTTTGTAGAAAAACTAACAGTGTTGACATCAGGTCGGATATCATTTGGATTCAAATTATTTAAAGTATCATTCCATTTGTCAGCATTAAGAACGGCATATCCTTTATAGCTTCTTAAATCAACATCGAAGAAAGTTCTTTTAATTGTAAAGTCAAATCCAAAATCAAAGGGAATCGTTTTACCATAACGACTAACTGGCTTGAAGTTTCCTGGCAATGGTATACCAATTCTTAAAGCAAACCATTTATAACTTACTCCAAGTCCTAATATCGTTCTAAAATTATTTTTGTATTTGATTTTATCAATGCTGGAATTGAAATTATAATGCATCGAAAATGGGGCAGAGGTATAGCCTAAGTCTGAATACAAAACAATTTTATCCTTATAAAGGGAATAAGGAAGTGTATCGTTTTGGCTTAAATAAACAAAAGGAATTAATAAGAAGAAGAATGAAATTCTATTTTTCAATACCCTCAAGATGCAAAATGAATGAATATTCCTTAGCTGTTTCCATTCGTTCTTGGGTTCTGCCTGACCCACCTCCATGACCAGCGTCCATGTTACAGTCAAAAAGTAATGGATTATCATTTGTTCTTAATTCACGTATTTTTGCTACCCATTTCATCGGTTCCCAATATTGAACTTGCGAATCATGATATCCTGTTGTGATTAGCATTGCTGGATAATCCATAGCTTTCACATTGTCATAAGGAGAGTAATTTAACATATAGTAATAAAAATCCTCTTCGTTTGGATTTCCCCATTCTTCGTACTCTCCTACAGTTAACGGAATTGTTTCATCCAACATTGTAGTTACTACATCTACAAAAGGGACTTGAGCAATTATACCTTTCCATAAATATGGAGCCATATTGACAACAGCCCCCATGAGTAAGCCACCTGCACTTCCTCCTTGTGCATAAATTTTGTCTTTATCGCAATACCCTTTCATGCCGAGGTATTCCGCAGCATTGATGAAATCAGTAAATGTGTTTTTTTTCTTTAAAAACTTACCGTTTTCGTACCATTCTTCACCCATGTATTTACTACCTCGAATATGCGCAACAGCATAAACGAAACCGCGATCTAATAGACTTAGTCTTGTTGCACTAAAAACATCTGGTAATGTATAACCATAAGAACCATAACCATACAATAGACAAGGTGCTTTCGATAAATCCGTCCCTTTTTTATAAACCATAGATACTGGAATTTTCGAACCATCATTGGCTGTAACCCATATTCTTTGAGATTCATAATTCTCTGGTTTGAATGTTTTGTCTAGAAGCTCCTTTCTGAAGAATATTTCACGTGTGTTCTCAATAAGATTATAATTATAGATTGTTGATGGCGTTGTCATTGAATTATAGCTAAAAAATAAATTACTTGCTTCATAATTATCATTTAAACTTAATCCAGTGAAATAGGTTTCTTCATCAAAAGAAATAGTTTCTGTTTTATTGGTTTTTAGATTCAATATTTTTATTTTTCTTAACCCATTAGTTCTTATTTCAGTTACTAAAAAGTTTTTTAAAGGCAAGAAATTCTCAACTAAAATTTCTTTAGAATGAGCAATAATAACTGAGCATTTATCAATGGACTCTGGCTTTACATTACTAAACAACAATTTTTTATTTTCCGCATCTTTATTTGAAAGTATATAGAAACCTGATTCATGATGGTCCACTTCATAAATATGTCCTTTTTCACGAACAAGAAATGTAATTGCAGCTACGGAAGGGTTGTCCGAATCAATAAAACGCATTTCAGAAGTGGTTGAACTATGGCTGTAAATAAATATATATTTATCGGTTATCGATTTCGAGATTGATACGCCAAATTTCTCATCATTCTCTTGATAAACCAATACATCCTGTTTTGAATCTGTGCCCAAAACATGTCTAAATACTTGAAACTCTCTTAAGGTCTGAGCGTCCTTTTTTACATAAAAAATAGTTTTATTATCATTCGCCCATACTATTGAACCATCAGTATCTTTGATTTGATCTTTAAGGAATTTATTACTCTTGTTTTGTCTAAAAGTAATCGTGTATTTACGTCGACCCACAACATCCTCACTTAAGGCAAGTAACTCATTATTAGGGGATGGAGACCATTCAGCTAATTCATAAAATGATTTATCTTTAGCTCTAGTATTTTCATCAAGAAACAAACGCTCTATTCCATTATTAATCTGGTAAATCAACTCGTAATCTTTCCCTTCCTCATTTCTAATTTGATATGTTTTATTATTCAAATTGAAAGGTGAACTCATGTCATTTGGATTTATTCTACTGTTGAATTCATTCAATAGATTCTGCTTAAGTCCTTCAAAAGAAGAGAAATAGCTTTTGGAATGTTCGTTTTCCAAGGCAAGATGATCTAAAACAGGTTTGGAATCTCTTTCATTCATCCAATAATAATCATCAATTCTAATATGATCGTGCAATTCTAATTTCTTAGGTATTTTATTTGCTACAGGTTCATTTGACATGATAATAGTTGATTTAACTTGTGAATTGGAAAAGAAAGGAGCAGCAAAAGCTAGAAAAAATATTTTTCGCATTGTTAACAATTTAGAACGTAAAAATAAAAGAATTAAGATTGATTTGTCCAACTTCTTAAACATTCTTTTTCTTTCACTAAATTTGTAAACTATGAAAAAACTTTATAAATTTTTATTAAACAATTTACCAAGGCCTTTATTGATTAGGTTAAGTTACCCGTTTAAGAAAATAGCCCCAATTTTATACAAAGGAAATAATGTTGAATGCCCGGTATGTGAAAGGTCATTTTCAAAATTTTTATCATATGGATCAGACATAGCTCATCGTGAAAATGTATTATGCCCTTATGATTTAACTTTAGAGCGTCACCGTTTGATGTGGCTATACTTAAAAGATTCATCCAATTTTTTTACAGCAGACAAATTAAATGTTTTACATATAGCCCCTGAACAGTGTTTTCATAAAAAGTTCAAAAACCAAAGTAATTTAAATTACCTAACAGGAGATCTGGTTTCACCAATTGCGGATATGCATTTTGATTTACACAATATTCCATTAGAGAGCGACCGTTTCGATGTTGTATTCTGTAATCACGTCATGGAACATGTTGACGATGCACTCCAATGTATGACGGAATTATACCGTGTAATGAAACCTGGAGGTTGGGGCATAATGCAAGTGCCACAAGATTTTACGAGAGAAGTAACTTTAGAAGATGGCAATATTACTTCTCCTGAAGATCGAGAAAAACATTATTGGCAAAAAGATCATGTTAGATTGTTTGGGACAGATTATCCAAAATGGTTAGAAAAAGCTGGTTTTACAGTGACTGAATTCAGAAAAGAATCCAAGTATGATGAAAAACAAATTACTCGTTTTCGATTACAGAAAGAAGAAATTTTATACATTTTACATAAAAAATCCTCTAATGTCTAATAAAACTTTTTGAAAGCAGTATTTTCATTAATTCATTCCGCTTTGTTGTAATGTGGTTTTACAAAAAGCTAATTACATTAATAAAAGTATCTACTTTTTTGGTGAATCGGTGTGGATAGCTGATTTCTTTAATTGAAAAGTATAAAAAGGTTTCAAAGCAACAAATGACAGATCACTATGTCAAAAAAACACACACATAGTATCATCTAAATATATCAATATTTGCTAATTATTCTTCGCTTCGAGAAGTTGCAAGTACAATACTTGGGTCAAAAGATAAAAACAGCTCATATTCATTTGAATAACATTCATCATAAAAGGACATTGGGTGATGCAGAAAATCTAATACATCCTTCGTTTTCGTAAAAGAAAATCCCTTCTTTTGGGTGCAAAAAAAAGGGTAATACATCATAACTATTGAACGACATCAATCTGATGAGATTTATAGAAAACCAATAGAAAAATTCGTCCAAAGAATATGAACCACAATTTCAACTTGAGATTGCTAGCATTTAAGCTAGGGGACTTACTTTTTGTTTTTAGAAATCAATATCAGTAAAATCAATACTTTTAGGAAGCTAATGGATTTTTTTTCTTTTTTATCGGATACTAGTTATTCACGATAATAAACTTGCATTTAGTTGTTGAATCCACCACAAAAAAAGAACCTCAAAAATTTATGTTTTCAAGCTTTAATATAGTATTTTTGCAGACTGAAAATGTGAAATATGAATCATTCTATTAAACCGGGAGTAGCTACAGGCGACGAAGTTCAACAAATATTTAAGTTCGCAAAAGAAAAAGGGTTTGCATTACCTGCTGTTAATGTTACAGGGTCATGTACAATAAATGCTGTTTTAGAGACAGCTGCTAAAGTGAATTCGCCAGTTATAATTCAATTTTCAAATGGTGGAGCTCATTTCAACGCCGGTAAAGGTTTATCTAATGTTGGCGAAAAAGCTGCAATTGCTGGTGGTATAGCAGGAGCGAAGCATATTCACACATTGGCAGAAGCTTATGGTGCAACTGTTATTTTACATACCGATCACTGTGCGAAGAATTTACTTCCTTGGATTGATGGTTTGTTGGATGCAAGCGAAGTGTTTTTTAAAGAAACAGGGAAACCTTTGTATAGTTCACACATGTTGGATTTATCAGAGGAACCAATCGAAGAAAATATCGAGATTTGTAAAAAATACCTAGCTCGAATGAGTAAAATGGGTATGACTTTGGAAATTGAATTAGGTATAACGGGAGGTGAAGAAGATGGTGTAGATAATTCAGATGTCGATAGTTCAAAATTGTACACTCAGCCAAATGAAGTTTCATATGCATATGAGGAATTAATGAAGGTTTCTGATAAATTCACTATAGCAGCAGCTTTTGGAAATGTTCATGGAGTTTATAAACCAGGAAATGTAAAGTTGACTCCGAAGATTTTATTGAATTCACAAAATTACGTACAAGAAAAATTCAATACTGGTCACAATCCAGTAGATTTTGTTTTTCATGGCGGTTCTGGTTCAACAGTTGAAGAAATTCGTGAAGCTATTGGATACGGGGTAATTAAGATGAATATTGACACCGATTTACAATTTGCATTTACTGAAGGAATTCGAGATTATATGGTCAATAAAGTAGATTATTTAAGAACTCAAATTGGTAATCCAGAAGGCGATGATAAGCCAAATAAGAAGTATTATGATCCACGTAAATGGTTACGCGAAGGAGAAGTAACTTTTATCGACCGTCTTGTTCAAGCCTTCGAAGACCTAAACAATATTAACACATTATAAGAATTCTAAATACTGAATTCCAAATTTCAAAATTATAGAATATGAGCAGTTGGTTTAATAGAAAAAAAGACGGAATTACAACTTCTACAAAAGAGAAAAAAGAAACTCCAGAGGGTTTGTGGTCAAAATGTTCGAATTGTAAAACATTGTTTACTGCAGACGATTTAGAGAAAAATTCTTTTGTATGTGACCGTTGTTCTCATCATGAACGTATTGGTTCAGAAGAATATTTTCAAATTTTATTTGATGAGGGAAAATACACAGAATTGGATAAAAAATTAACATCTGGCGATCCTTTGCATTTTGAAGACACGAAGAAATATGTTGATCGCGTTAAAGCGACGCAGAAAAATACTGGATTATTTGATGCTATTAGAACAGCAAAAGGAATGTTAGACGGACATGAATTTGTTGTTGCTGCAATGGATTTCTCTTTTATTGGAGGTTCTTTAGGTTCTGTAATGGGTGAAAAAATTGCTCGAGCTATTGACGAAGCTATAAAAATCAAAGCGCCGTTTATGATTATTTCTAAATCTGGCGGAGCGAGAATGATGGAAGCAGGCTATTCATTGATGCAAATGGCAAAAGTTTCTGGTAAACTAGGTCAATTAGCAGAACATAAATTACCATATATTTCGTTTTTAACAGATCCAACAACAGGTGGTGTAACAGCTTCTTTTGCAATGTTGGGCGATCTCAATATTGCGGAACCAGATGCTTTAATTGCATTTGCTGGACCAAGAGTAGTGAAAGAAACAATCGGTAGAGATTTGCCTGAAGGATTTCAAACATCTGAATTTGTGTTAGAACATGGATTCTTAGATTACATTGTAGACCGAACAAAATTGAAAGAAACGTTAGCTTTATCGTTGAAGTTGTTCAAAAACTAAGATGTTTCAAATCGAAAAAGCCATCCGTCAATTGACCGATGGCTTTTTCTTTGCTTAAACTAAACTATGATTTTTAATTATTTTGCTGTTGCATTACCACTCTCGAGCAACACCAGCGTTGTCCGTTAAAATATTTTACAAAATAAACGCCATTACTGTATCTTCCAATATCACAAGTTGTTTCTCTGTCAACATCTAATACAACTTGTTCCAAAATCTTACCATTTACATCGGCAATAAAAACTTCTGTGATTTCTTTTGGACTTCGTATATGAAAAATACCATTTGTTGGGTTAGGGTAGAGCAACACTTGAATTTCCAATGAAGGATCAATTCGATTGGTGTCTAAAGGTTGGTTAGCGTGAATCGTATCCTTAATTCCATAAGGATTAATCATCAAAAGATTCGTGTCTATTTGAACGATTTGTTCAGGAGAAATAAACTCCTCGCAATCAGGAGTGATACTCATTAATCGTGCTATACGAACAAGAATTTCTCTAAAAGATTCTACTTTATATCCATCTGTACTTGGTTCAATATGTGTTCCGCCAACGCCACTGTGATTTGTTAAAAATGTATACGTTCCGTTTGTAGCAAGTGCAATTGATCTACACAGAAATTCAGTTGATTTATCAATTCCTGAACATCCCACGGGGATTATTCTAATTCCCATTTTTGCTGCTAATTGGGATACTTCCATTAGACGTTGTAAATTTTCATCTGCTTTATGTGGAGGAGCATCTAATACCCAAAACAAGATTCGTGCTCTAGCAGAAGTACTCCAATTCAAATTTTTCAATGCAACCATCAAGGCTTCGTCAGCTGCTTCTGGATAATCTCCACCGCCACCAGCTTCATTCGCATTGATAAAACTTTTCACTAAATCCATACTCGAACTAAACGGAGATTCAACTGTTACATATTCATCGCCATTATCTCTATAAAAAACACTTGCCATTCGAACATTAATGTTTTTATTTTCTGCAGCAATAGAAGAAATTACATTGTCTAAATCCATTTTCAAATAATTGATTTCATCACCCATACTTCCAGTAGCATCTACTACGAAAGCGATGTCCAATTGATCTGAAACAGTGCATGGTATATCAATTTTAAAGCTATTAACTCCTTCAGAAAAAGAATGTAAGTTTTTAAACGATTCATTAAAATCTCCTTTTGAAGTATTAATGGAATACTTATTTAGATTAGCTTGATTGAAATTAGCATCCCATAATTCTGCTTTTCCAGTGTTGTCTGTTCGCGCACTCCAAATCACAGCACCTGAAGCATCCGTTAATTGTACTTCTGCATCAATAACTGGCATTCCAGACGGCAATGTCAATTGAATGCAAAAACGTTCTTTTTTATTGCTTTTCCATATTCCAGAATACGCGGTAAATTCGTTCTTATTCAGATCGTTCCATAAACCCCATTTTGCAAAGTCATTTACTTCTCCAGCTGTTAATACGCCAACTTTAATTTCATTCATTTTGCCTCCAATATCTCCAATCTCGTCCTTAGATATTCCTTCAGAATCAGAACTCCAAGAATAAGTAGCAGTTTCACTTCCTCCACTTCTAATAGTTATCTCACTTAATTCTCCATGGCTTACAGGCGCGCTTTCCATTCTTGAATATTTAGTTGAACTACTTCGTACTCCTCTTATTTCTACTTCAGAAATCATTTTCTCTTCTACTAAACCAATGTTCATGACATTTTTTGAACCATCACCAGCATTGACAGAATTCAATTCAGAAATATAACCATCTGCAATAGCAAATACTTTAACTCTGCCAGGTTTCGTTTTGAAATCAAAATTTCCTTTATCATCAGGGACGACATAGGTAGTGTCGTTTTCCTCAACAACCATCAATTTTACATTATTGAGTGTGTTTTTGGATTTCATTTCATAAACATTGCCTTGGAAATTGGCTTGAGCAACAATTAATTCTGTTGAAATTAAAAAACTGAGGAGTAGTACATTTTTCAAATGCTGGGTTTTAAACATTAATTCAATTATTGAACTTAGACCAATACAGTTTGTTTTTTATAAGGTTCATTTTTTTAGATGTTTGAATCGAATTATTCCATAAATAAAAAGGATAGGATCTAATATGTGAATTGAGTAAGTTTACTGAAGCAGTTAAGTTTAATATTAAAACCATCTTAAAACTTACGTCATGAAAAAAATAGCAATAATTCTGAGTATCACATTTCCTATTTTCTGTTCGTCTCAAACAATTCAGTTTGATGATAGAGAAGTTCCATATTCCATTTATATGGGCTTTATAAATACTTTTAAAGTTTTACCAGCAGTTGGTGAGGATTCGAATGAACTGAATATTTCATGTGTCAATTGCCAATTAGAAAAAATAGAGAGCACTGACAAAGGTTATTTAGTTTTTAACATTAAGCCTGAAAATGGCTTTAAGCAAGCGCAATTGCGAATAAGTGATAAAAATGAAGTTTTACTAAAAGAGGAAAATTTTCAAATTTCTCGTCTTCCAGCTCCTGATGTTTTTCTGGGAGAAATTATGAATGGTGGTGTTTTTAATAAAGAAAATTTAAAATTAAGGGTAGGATACTCTCCAGAAGTTACGTTGAAATTTACAATTGAATTAGTTTCTTGGGAAGTTACAATTGAAAACAGAACTTACAGTGGCCAAAGTGATAATTTCACTCACGAAGCATTAATGGCAATTAATAATATTAAAAAAGACCAGACTCTTTATGTTATATGTAATGTAAAAGATGACGTAACGGGAATTTATAGAAAATTAGGAGCTGAGTTTAAGAGTAAATAAGCAATGGTTTTAGTCACGTCTAAATGTGTGCACGTCATTGTGGTTTTCTTCAATTTGGTCTTTGATTTTTTTAATAGTTTTGGTTAACAAAAAGATATCAACCGTTACGTTATTACCAAGCCACTCCCAGCTTTCTTCTTCATTTTCAATTGCCATCGCCATGTGATAAAGCATTTCAAATCCATGAGCCAACAGCCATTTTTGAGCCATTTCATTTCCTTCAGCAGCATTAATCATTGCCATTAAGTGAGGGTATCCATTAGCAGTCAACCAAGAACGAGCTTCTTTTTTCAAGGAGATAGCATAAGTCGCCATAACCAATTCGGTATAGCCATTGTCACGCAACCAGAAAAGAATTTCTTCATTTCCTTCAATTGCTTTTGCCCATGCTAAAATAATTTTTGGAGGATATTCAATCGGGTAGATAGTCACTTTTGTAACTTCATCTGCCGACTTCGCATTGGCTTTTCCTTTTTTTCTGAACCAGTTAAACATTTCTCAATTCCAATTTAGAAAAACCATATAGCAACTAGAATTGCTGTTACAACACAAATCAAATCTACCAATAACATGGTTCCAAGTGTGTAACGGGTATTACGTACATTGATTGCTCCAAAATAAACTGCTATTACATAAAATGTTGTTTCTGCACTGCATTGAAAGATACAGCTCAATCTTCCTGTTAATGAATCTGGGCCGAATGTTTGCATGGAATCAATCATGAATCCTCTAGAACCACTTGAACTAAATGGACGCAACATAGCAACAGGCAAAGAGTCTGTAATTTCTTTTGAAACACCAACCATATAGAATCCATTTGAAATCCATTTGCTGATGACTTCAAAAAGACCGCTGTTTCTGAAAAGAGAAATAGCAACCAGCATCCCTAGAACATAAGGGAAAATTGCGACTGCTGTATTTAGTCCATTTCTAGCACCAACAACAAAAGCATCGAAAATAGTCGTTTCTTTTTCTTGAAATTTTTTCTCGTTTTTAAAGGAGAAAAGTAGAGTGAATCCAATAATCGCCAAAAGGAGAAAACTTGAGAAATTAGTGGTGAAGTAATTCTTTCCAATTAAATCCAAACTGCTAACATAGAATAACAACCCTACAATTCCAGCAATGATTGAAAACAAAGCGACCAATAACGTTGCACTTTTGAAATTGATTCGTTGCCTAATTCCAACAATTAAAAATGCGGCAATTGTTCCAATAAATGAAGTAATAATACAAGGTAACATTACATCAGCAGGATTCGCAGCATCTTGAGCAGCACGATAACCAATTATTGAAGTTGGAATTAATGTCAAACCAGCTGCATGTAAACACATGAACATGATTTGTGCATCACTCGCTTTTTCTTTTTCCGGGTTTATTTCCTGTAAACTTTGCATGGCCTTTAATCCAAACGGAGTTGCAGCCGAATCCAAGCCAAGTAAATTGGCGGAAAAGTTTAAAGTCATATAAGAGATTGATTCATGTCCTTTTGGAATTGAAGGAAAAACTTTCATGAAGAACGGGCTCAATCTCCGTGCTAAGCGCTCTGTTGCACCAGAATCAATTAGTAATTGCATGATGCCACAGAAAAAAGCTAAATATGCCATTAAAGGCAAAATCAAGTCGAAAAGACTGGTTTTACAGGTTTCTAATAATCCATCTGATTTTTGAAGTCCACTGTAGATTTGCACTGTTTTGTTTTTGTAAACGTATGTCGTATCAACATCTAAAGGATTAAAATCTACTATAACTGTTGATTCAGGAGCTATTTTCAATGAATCTTGCAAGCTCTTAGGTAATTTGTTTAAATATTTTTCACCAATTAAAACTGGATTGTCCTTTTTTCCATTCAACATGTAATCGATTGAATAATGATTAGATGTGAAAAGTCCTGCAACGATAAAGAGTATCGATGAAATAAAAATGATGAGCCAAAATCTACTTAATACCATTTTACGAATATCAGATATAATCTGAATGAAATATTAAAGGAAAGGAACAATCTTTCAACAATTGAATGTCTATTGAGCAAGAAAATAATATTCTAAAATATTAATTAGGATGTTTCATGCAAAAATTCACGAAATTATCAAAAATCACACGGCCTAAATTACCAGAGATTTCTGGGTGAAATTGAATGCCAAAAAGTGGGAGGGAAGAATGTTGCATCGCTTCATTTACACAAGCGTCAGAAGTACCTACTAATTTAAATCCTGGAGGAATAGAAATTGTTTCGCAGTGATCTTCCATCATTTCAAACTCTGTAGGAAGTTTATCAAACAGCGGACAATCTTCGAATACTTCGATTGTTTGCCAATCTCTATCTTCTCTCATTCTTGAACCAAAAGCGCCAAAAACCAATCCCATTAGTTGATGTCCGAAACAAATTCCCAAAACTGGAATTGCTGTTTCTTTGATCCAAGCTAATTTTTCAATAAATGGTAGAATGTTTTGTTCCGTAATTAATAGTGGGGCACCAGTAATAACAACACCTGCACAATTCTCTAAATCTTCTTCTTTGAATTCTAAAATTGGAAGAGTTTTAAAGTCACTAAATTCATCGATAATTTCCTCGATGTATTGAGTTTTAGAACTACCGCAATTTAGTATTAAAATCATAAGTCTAATTTACCTATTCCTTGTCGAATTATTTCTGGAGCTGAACCTGTGCAATCAATAATTGTTGACGCTTCAAGATTTCCAAATCCACCGTCAATAATCATTTCAACATCATCATCATAACGTTCATATATGGCATAAGGATCTGTGAAATAATCCATGATTTCATCTTCTTGATTGTGAAGGGAAGTTGTTGCAATTGGATTCCCTAATTCTCTAACAATTTCTAAAATGATATTATTATCAGGGATTCGAATTCCGATTTCTTTTCTATTCGTGTCAAATAACCGTGGAATCTCATTTGTGGCATTCATAATAAATGTAAAAGGACCAGGTAATGATTGTTTTAGCAACTTGAAAATCGGTCGATCGATTTGTTTTACATAATCAGATAAATGACTCAAATCATGGCAGATAATCGAGAATTGGGCTTTACTTAATTTAACATCTTTCAGCCTGGCCAGATTATTCAACGCTTTTTTGTTGAATAAATCACAACCCATACTGTAAACAGTGTCTGTTGGAAAAATAACGATTCCACCATTTTTTAAAACATCAACTGCTTGCTTTATAAGCCGAGAGTCAATATTGTTTGGGTTTATTTCTACTAACATAATAGCATAAAAAAAGAGGCTTAGCCTCTTATTTTTTAAAGTGTTGAATATTTTTTGTTGTATTACTTTTCAGAATCAATTCAGTGGCAGTCAAGCTTTCTATTGAATAGCTTTCTGAAACGAGTGAATCGTTTACAAAATGGTTCAAACTTAATTCTTTACCATCTAAGTCGTATTGACCTTTGTAGCGTTCTTGAATCTTTGGAACACCAGAATTACTGATTTTTTCGTTTGTTATTTTATCAAAAAATATGAAATAGCCATTTTCCTTAATTGTTAATGTGACAGCTGTTGGCTTGCCAGAAAAATCGAGTTTTTTTCCGTTTTTTTCTTCTTTATGTAAAGTCCAATCTCCATTAATAGAAACAATAGAGTTATCTGTTTTTCCTGCTTCATCACTTGTTTCTTTCTCCCCACAAGACTGCAGTGAAGTAACGATTAGCAATAAAAGAGCTGTAAAAATAAATTTCATGCTTCGTGATTTAATTTTACCAAAGATAATATAAAAGTCAAATAACATTATAATAAATAGACTTTTATAAATTCTCGAATTGACTATTACAACGTGTCTCTGTAGATTTTACAAGAAATCGCACGATGGTCGCTTTGAGCTACTTTTTGAATTTCAAAATGAGTTGATATTAAGTTGTTTGTGTGAAAGATATAATCGATTCTTCCGGCAGGCACTTTTCCAACATAAGTAGATCCAATACCACTTGAACAATTTCTAAATGCATCGGTTAATGATTTATTGAACTGATTATAGGCATATGACATTGGCGTGTCGTTGAAATCACCACAAACAATAGTTGGGTAAGGAGAAGTAAGAACATGTTCCATTACTGTCCTAGCCTGTTCAGCACGTTTTGGGTAAGCAATCCGTAATTTATCTATCATCAAACGAATGGTAGATTTTTCTTCTTTTTCACCAGTTACATCCTGAAAATCTGAATAATCTTCTTGCTGTAGACGAATCGATTGAAGATGAACATTGTATACTCTAAACGTATCAAGATTTTTCACAATGTCGACATAAATGCAATAATTGAAATCATTTTCACCTTGAGTTGAAAACATCACGTCGCCCTTGGCTATTAACTCATATTTTGAAAGAATTGTTACACCAAAATTTTGTCTTCCCCGCAATTTATGAGCGTAACGTTCATGATAATCTTTAATGTCAAGAAGTGAAATGAGTGTGTCTCTGGTTTTAAATTTTGTTGGTTTATCTTGATGATAGAATTCTTGAAAACAAATGATATCTGGATTTCTATCTTGTATGTATTGAAAAATCGCATTTCGTTTTGTGTATCTTTCTGATTCTTCAGATGTATACAAATCAAACAAACGAACATTATAACTCATGACATTAAGAATTCTATCTTCAGATGGTAATTCTGTTTCATCAGAACCGAGAGCAATCATTCTGAAATGTAATTTACCTCCAATTAAAAGAACAACCAATGTGATTATTGCCCATTTTGATTTCGCTAAAGACCAAATTAATAATAATAAAAGTGTGCAAAACAATATTATTGGATAAGCTAACCCGAAGAAAGGCAGTATTTTAAAAGTATTTGGATGAACAAAAGGTGTAAGATAGGCTAGTAATAATCCAGATAAACAGATTATTGTTAGCACTTTCAATAAAGTTGAAAAGCGTAATATTTTTTTTAATATTTCACCCATTTTTACTTTGGTTGAATAGGATTTCTTTTTCAGTTTTTGTCAAGGAATCATAACCAGATTTTGAAATTTTATCCAGTATTTTATCAATGATTATTTGTCTTTCTTTTGCTTCGGCATTGTAATCTTCATCACTTTTAAAATTCGGACCTCTGGTTGCTCCACCTTTTTTAACTTTTAGTTTTTTGTTTGAACTAAAGAGATTGCTAAAGAACCGAATTAAAGAATCACCAATCATTTGTGTCCGATTAATCAAATTTGAACTACTGTATAAATTATGAACGGAAACCATTCCTATTATCACTCCGCCAATGTGGGCGAAATGAGCAGTTCCATCATTCAGACCTAAAGATAACAAATCTGTTAAAACAAAAAAACCAGCTAAAATGATAAGTCGAATAGGAAAAACACCAAACAGATTAACTTGTAAATTAGGCCTATGAAATGCTAGGGCTGCAAAAATCGCCATAACCGAACCTGATGCACCAACTATTACAATCTTTTCATTTTGAAGCGTTGGAAAGATTAAATGCGCTAAAATTTCTAAAATTCCACCGGCAATTCCACCAATGATATACGTGTATAACAGTCTTTTTTGATCAAATAATTGTTCGAACATTTTTCCTGAGAAGTACAAGAAAAGCATGTTCATTAAAAAATGCCAAACCGTGAAATGTGCAAAAATACTCGTTATAATTCCCCATGGGTGAAGAAGAAAATCACTCAAGTCTGTGTTAAGTGAAAAAATATTTGGAAGAATCGATGCTACAAATGATTCAAAGCTACCGCCAATTAATCTGCCAAATACTAGCAAAATTTGAAGAACTAAAAAGATAATCGAATTGATGAAAATCAATCGAATTGTCATACCACCATGCTGATATTGGTGTTTTAGGTCATCAATAAAAGTTCGTTCTGTTTGCATATTACCAAAAATTCTTTTTATCTGTTTTACGCCAAATCAATACTAGTGAAATCCCTACAATAGCTCCTCCGACATGTGCCAAATGAGCAATTTGATCGTGTTGCATTTTAATACTGCTGTAAATTTCAAAAATCAAATATGCTCCAATCAAAAATTTTGCTTTAATTGGAATAGGTGGGAATAATAACATTAATTCTGTGTTTGGGAACAATACCGCAAAACCAGCTAATACACCAAACAAAGCTCCAGAAGCACCTACCATATTGCTCATGGTTAAGTCGTAATAACGTTGAATTATCGCCCCTTGATACTCATTGTTGAACGTTATTTCAGATAGATAATTGTTTACAATTTTATGATTTAACGTGTCCAAATCATAACCCATTGCAATGATTGATTTTTTTAATTCCATTAATTCCCACACTCCAATTGAATTGTAAAGAAAAAATGCACCTAAACCAGAAGCCATATAAAAAATGAAAAAGCGTTTCGCACCCCACAAACGTTCTAGGTGAGAACCAAACATGACCAAAAGCAACATGTTAAATAAAATGTGCATAAAATCAGTAAGGCTGTGCATGAACATGTGCGTAATAACCTGATATGGTTGGAACAACGCAGAGTTAAAATAATGAGCTCCTAAATATTGACCTACATCAATCCCTTTATTCATCAATACAAGTGATACAATATAAAGCATCACATTTATCAATAAAAGATTCTTAGTTACCTGTGGGATGTTATTTAAAAATGAGAACATATTAAAATTTTAAAGCGATTTCTTCAATCGTTAATGTTTGGATTATTTTCTTTCCTCTTGGGGTAAATGAATGCTCTGCACATTGAAACAACTGTTCAACAAGTGCTTCCGCAGATTCATTGTTTTGAATTGTTGCTTTTCTCTTTCCAGAAGCTGATGCGATTGATTGAACAATAACATGTGCAATTTCACCTTTACCAATTTCTTGGTATGCAATACTTTCTAATATTAAGTTAATGCAATCATGAATGCTTTCTTCTTGTAAAACTGCTGGTATAGCAGAAAGTGATAAATTTAAATCTTGAAATTCACCATAAAAGCCCAATCTCTCCAACATTAATTGATTATTAATCCACTCGTTCTTCTCATTACTTGAGAATTCTCTTTCCAATGGAAAAAGTAATTTTTGAGAACTGATTGGGTTGGAAATAAATTTATTGATTAAATCATCATAAACAATACGTTCAAAAGCTCTTTGACAATCAATCATTAATATTCCTGATTTACAATTGGTCAAAATGTACTTGCCGCGAATTAAGAAATTCTTTGGAGCTATATCGTCAACCTCAAGATTTAATTCAATTGGTTCTTGTATTTGAACTTCTTCTTCCACCTTGTAAAAACTTTGCCAATCTTTGGGTGAAGCATCATTAGATCCAAATCCTTCTGCTTTGATTGCAGCTGTAAATGAATTACCTGTTTTAGCTGGTGAGCTTTGAAAAGGGTTATAGTTTTTATTGACGTGAATTGTTGGCTCAACCGCAGGTTTTGAATGCATATCATAAGGGATGTCAAAACTTGTTTCACGGTTAAAATCCAATGTTGGAGCAATATTGTATTTCCCAAGTGCTTGTCGCACACTGCTTAAAATGATTGAATAGATCAATTTATCTTCTTCAAATTTGATTTCCGTTTTCGTAGGATGCACATTAACGTCAATCTTTTTTGGATCAATATCAAGATATAAAAAGAAGGAAGGAAACATTTTTGGTTGAATCAAGCCATCAAACGCTTTTGATAAAGAATGACTAAAAAATGAATCTTTAAAAAACCGATCATTGACAAATAAAAACTGTTCACCTCTCGTCTTTTTTGCAAATTCAGGCTTACCAACATATCCTGTTATATTTACTATATCTGTTGATTCTTCAATTGGCACCAATTTATCATTCGAATTTCTCCCTAAAATATCAACGATTCTTTTCCTTAATACAGCAGAATGTAGGTTGTAAATCTCGTTGTCATTGTGATGCAAACTAAATGAAATGTCTGGATGAGCTAATGCTATTCGTTCAAATTCATCAATTATATGATTGAATTCAACATTGTCGGATTTAAGGAAATTTCTGCGAGCTGGAACATTGTAAAACAAATTTTTCACTTCAAAAGATGTCCCAACTGGACAAACACACGCTTCTTTCTTCTTGATTTTATTTCCTTCAATTTCAATTGAAACTCCTGTTTCTATATCTACTTTTCGTGTTTTGAGAACAACATGTGCAATTGCTGCAATAGAGGCTAGTGCTTCACCTCTAAATCCTTTGGTTGTCAAGGCAAACAAATCTTCAGCGTTGCGAACTTTACTTGTTGCATGACGCTCAAATGACATCACAGCATCATTTTCAGTCATACCTGAACCATTGTCAATAATTTGAATCAATGTTTTTCCAGCATCTTTAATAATAACTTGAACTTTGGAAGCACCAGCGTCAATGGCATTTTCAACCATTTCCTTCACAACAGAGGCTGGACGTTGGATAACCTCACCCGCAGCAATTTGATTAGCAATATGATCGGGAAGTAATTTAATTACATCATTCATAAAACAACAGATAATGGTGATTTATGATTGTTACAAAAAATGTTTGAAAATGTAAAATTGTAAATTATTGTAAGTGACATAGTATTTTCTTCTTAAACAAAAATAAGCTTTTTATCTTGCTTTTGGTCATGCCTAATGTCAATAATTGTTCCATGCGTTTATAGACTGACAAATGGTCAGACATCATTTTATGAAAAAATGGGTAAGCTTTGGGCTCAAATCAAATGCTTGTCCTTATTTTCGTAGTATGAATTCAAAACGCAATTTTTCAATCATTTTCTTTTTGTTGATTTTTGGTTCAACACCTTTTATTTTCTCACTTATTAAAAGTGGTAAAACACCTATTAAGTTTACCGTTAAGAACAATGTTGAAGCTGATAAATGGGCTATTGAGAAATTGAGCAGCATGTCGATAGAGGAGAAAATCGGTCAGTTTTTCATGGTTTCAGCGTACTCAAATCAAGGAGAAAAGCATCTAAAAGAAGTTGAAAGCCTCGTAACAAATGAAAAAGTTGGAGGTGTTATTTTTTTTCAAGGTGAAAAAGCAAATTTGATTTCTTCAATTAAGCGATTTCAAGGTGTAGCTGCAACACCTTTGTTAATTGGAATGGATGCGGAATGGGGAACAAACATGCGTTTGTTTGATGGTGAACGATTTCCTTTTGCGTATACTATAGGAGCAGCTGACGATATTGTTTTGTCAGAAAAAATTGCTTCCATGATTGCGTTTGAATGCCAAGAAATGGGAATTCACCTCAATTTCGCACCAGTAGCAGATGTAAATAGTAATCCAAAGAATCCAGTTATTGGCTTCAGGTCGTTTGGAGAAAATCCTAAAAAAGTTGCCGATCATGTGAAAGCATTCGTTCGTGGGATGGAAAAAAATGGTGTTATGACAAGCATTAAACATTTTCCAGGACATGGTAACACAGATACTGATTCACATTTTGAATTACCAACCGTTACCGAATCGCTAAAAACAATCGAAGCAATTAACTTTTATCCGTTTCAAGAAGGAATTAGGGTGGGTGCGTCTTCAGTTATGATAGGACATTTGAATTTTCCTGCTTTAGACAATTCGGGCACACCGAGCAGTTTGTCGAAAAAAATAATAGGTGATTATTTAATCAAACAAATGGGTTTTCAAGGATTAATTATTTCCGATGCTTTAAATATGAAGGCTGTGGCTGATAAATATGGAAAAACGGAAGTTGTTGTAAAAGCATTTGAAGCAGGTTGCGATATTTTATTATTTCCTGAAAGTGTAAATGAAGCAATTAATGCCATAAAAACGAAAGTTGAGAAAGGCCAAATTTCAAAAACGGAAATTGATGAACGTTGTTTGAAGATTCTAAAAGCAAAATACAAGTTTGTTGTAGCGCCAACAAAAGCGAGTAAATTCAGTAAAACAGAAATGGATTTAGCGAAGAAAGAAATATATGAGAAAGCTGTTACGGTCTTAAAAAATGAATCAGATATTTTACCACTTAAACGATTAGATAAAAAAATCGCACACGTTTCAATTGGGGTTCATACGAGATCATTTCGTGAATCTCTAGACTTATTCGCTGATGTTGATCATTACCAATATTTCACTTCTGGCGAAGCTGTTTTAGAGTTTTCGAAATTGAAAAATCAATATGATGTAATTATAATCGCCTTACATTCTGGAACAGTTCGTCCGATAAATAATTTCGGATATGGAAATGATTTTAATAATTTCATTTTAAGTATTCCAGCTAATAGAGAAACTGTTTTAGTTCTTTTTGGCAATCCACTTGTTTTGCAAAATAATACGGATTTATCAACGATTGATGCTGTATTGGTAGGCTACGAGAACAATGCATTACTTCAAAACACTGTTGGACAAATGATTTTTGGCGCTGTACCGATGGTTGGGAACTTACCAATAACAGTGTCTAATTTATATCCTAGAGAACATGGTATTCAGATTAAATGGGGTGGAAGATTGAAATTTTCGCAACCAGAAGAATTGGGAATTAGTGTTCAAAAATTAAAAGAAATTGATCAAATAGCAGAAAAAGCAATACAAAAAGGTGCTTTTCCAGGATGTCAGATTGTTGTGGCTGTTGAAGGCAAGATTATTTACAGAAAAAGCTTCGGAACACAACAATATGAATCCAAAGATTCTGTTCGTAATACCGATTTGTACGATATCGCATCTGTTTCAAAAATTGCTGGATCTACCGTTGGAATAATGAAATTACAGACTGATGATAAATTTAGTTTATCAAAAAATCTATCAGATTATATTCCTGAAGTTACAGGAAACGGATCGTTTGGATCAATTTTAATTCGTGACATGATGGCTCATCAGGCGGGACTTACGGCTTGGATCCCATTTTATAAACGAACTCTAAAAAATGGAGAATTAAATTCCGAAGTCTATTCAAAAATACAAAAAGCGGGATTTGATGCACAAGTAGCACAAGATATTTGGATTAAAAACGGATTTTCGGATAGTATTTACAAACAGATTTTAGCAACTAACTTAGGAACGAAAAAATATGAATATTCAGATTTAGGATATTATTTCATTAAAAAAATTATCGAAAAACAAGCAGGTCTGGCCTTTCAAGATTATTTAATGCAACAATTTTATTTACCAATGGGACTGCGATCTGTGCGTTATCAACCGAGAAATTATTTTCCAATTGACAGAATTGTTCCAACAGAGAACGATAAAGTTTTTAGAAAGCAATTGGTTCATGGTTATGTGCATGACCCAGGCGCAGCGATGCTTGGCGGAATTGGCGGTCATGCAGGATTGTTTTCCAATGCAACAGATTTAGCATCCTTAATGCAACTTATTTTGAACAAAGGGCGCTATGGAGATGTTAATTACATCAAGCAAGATGTTGTGGAGGAATATACGAAAGCTCAATTTTCTGGAAATAGAAGAGGAGCTGGATTCGATAGGCCTTCTCCGGGTGGAGGTGGACCGTGTTATGAAGGAGCGTCACAGTTGAGTTTTGGTCACTCAGGTTTTACAGGAACACTTGTTTGGTCGGATCCAAAATATGATATTAATTATGTGTTTTTATCCAATCGAGTTTGTCCTGATCAAGATAATTGGAAAATTAGAGACATGAGCATTAGAACAGAAATACAAAAAGTAATATACGAAGCGGTTTTAGGTCGAACGAAATAAATTATTAGTTGCTAATTACAAGTTATAAGTGATGAGTGATAAGTGGGGAGTGCCGAGTGATGAACGATCATCGCGATGTATTGAGCTTGTCGAAATAAGCGACAGTCGAGATGGAGTTTGTAGATTGTTTTCTATATGACCAATGTGTCTATGTGGTTTAAATTAAGTTATGAGATACTTATAGAGCATTGTGTTAAAAAATAAAAAGGATTAAAAAATAAGATGAAAATAGGAATAGTATTATACCCAACATTTGGTGGAAGTGGAGTTGTAGGAACAGAATTAGGAAAAGCGTTGGCGAAAAAAGGACATCAAGTTCATTTTATTACGTATTCTCAGCCTGTACGATTAGGTAGTTTTCGTGAGAACATATTTTACCATGAAGTTGCGATTAGTGATTATCCATTGTTTGAATATCAACCCTATGAAACAGAGTTAACCAGTAAAATGGTTGATGTTGTGAAGTATGAAAAATTGGATTTATTACATGTTCATTATGCCATTCCTCATGCTTCTGCGGCTTTTATGGCGAAGCAGATTTTAAAATCACAAGGAATCAATATTCCATATATTACTACGCTTCATGGGACAGATATTACATTAGTTGGAAAAGATCCTTCTTTTGAACCGGTAATTACGTTTTGCATTAATCAATCTGATGCTGTAACGGCTGTTTCAGAAAGTTTAAAAAATGATACATATGCGCATTTTAATACGACACGAGAAATCCATGTAATACCGAATTTTATTGCTCCAAATCTAAAACCAAGCAATGCAGCAAGCGATGTTCGAAGAAAATATGCTCTAGATGATGAGCGGATTTTGTGTCACGTCTCAAATTTCAGAAAAGTTAAAAGAGTTGATGATGTTGTAAAAGTTTTTGCTTTGGTTAATCAAAAGATACCGTCCAAACTTATTCTCGCTGGTGATGGACCAGAACGTTCTTCCTTAGAGCGATTAGTGCGTGAATTAGATTTGTGTGGCAAAGTATTGTTTTTGGGAAATGTAAGTGATACAGCCCATGTTCTTGAAATTTCTGATTTATTTTTATTACCGTCAGAAACAGAAAGTTTTGGTTTAGCAGCATTAGAAGCAATGGCAGTTGGTGTTCCTGTTATCTCATCGAATACTGGAGGAATTCCAGAAGTAAATGTTCATGGTGAAACAGGTTATCTTTCAAATGTTGGTGATATAGTAGATATGGCGAATAATGCGTTGAAAATATTTAAGGATGAAGAAACGTTAAATTGGTTCAAGCATAAAGCGGTCGATCGAGCGCACGATTTTGATTTAGCTAAGATTTTACCGTTGTATGAGAAAATTTATTTTGATTTGGTAGGCAAGGGCAGCTAGATATAATCGAGCCAGTCGAATTTAGTGATTGTAATAAGAAGGATTGAGATAGAGGATAGAGTTGGAGGTCAAAATCAGCAGAAATAAAAAAGTGAAAAAGCTAGAAAACGAAAAAACCTATTGGTCTATTTGTCCGGAATGTAAGGGACAAGGTAAAATAAGAGGGAGATTACGTAAGAAAGTAAAGCTCCGCTACCAAAGTGCTTTGAATGAATTTGAAAAAACGAATGATACAGCTCCTGTGCCTCCTGAAAATCCGCTATTATTATGTTTAAACTGCATCGGCAC
>JBEAUV010000021.1:0-22804 GCA_041161265.1 Bacteroidota bacterium
TGCCAGTACAAAGTTCCCATACAACGTGGCGCATCTAATCGGTGTCCTGTAACGGCCATGCTCACAGCTGTTGCTTGCGTCAATTGAGAGAAATAAACGAATTCTTCAAAATTTTCTGGAGTGCCATACAAGATTTCAGCATGTTTCAAAATCATTCCATTTCCAACATAACTTTTCTGGTGGTGCTTCATAACATCCGATTTCAAATCCCAATCTACCTTTTCAGAGAAAGTAGAAAGCGTTGCATATTCAGGGAAACTTTGAAATCCGTATTCGGCATTGAATCGACCAATCTTTTTTGCGAAATCACTCATTGGATCTTTTCCATGCCAAACGCCCCAATAATGCTGCGTTCCATGGTTGAAATATTCATCTTTTCCCCAATTACTTAAAGGTGAAGTATGAATGTAGGGTGAATTGGTTAATCGTGTAACGCTATTTGGAAGCAATTTCTGAAACAATTTCACATACGATTCTTCAATTTCCTTCGATGCTTTGTCATCTAATTTGAAGGTTGTTTTAAAACCCCAATTCTTCCATGCGACATCAACTTCGTTATTCCCATTAAAGATCGTTAAACTAGGATGGGAAGCAATTCTTGGGATTTGGTATTCTACTTCTTCTTGCACATTTGTCAAAAACTCAGGATCACCTGGATACATCGCACAAGCAAACATGAAATCTTGCCAAACCATAATGCCATATTTATCACACGCATCGTAAAAAGCATCATCTGGATAATAACCTCCACCCCAAACACGCACCATATTGAAATTACTTTCAGCAAAGGATTTCACCATAGTAACCAAATCTTCATCTTGAACTCGAGCAGGAAAAATATCTTGCGGTATGTAATCCCCTCCTTTACAAAATATTGGTGTACCGTTGACTTTAATCACATAACTTGTTCCCCACTTATCGGCTTCCATCACCAATTCTGTTTGTCGAATTCCAAAAATGACCGTTTGTTCTTCAATCAATTTGTTTTGTTCATCAAAAATTTGCCAACTATCTTCATACAAATTTTGATCTCCTTGACCTCTCGGCCACCAAAGTAGTGGATTCAAAACTTCTTCTTCTCGGATAACTTTAGTTGTACCTTCTCCAATTCTAACATCACCAAAAATCTTGCTTTTCCATGTTAAATTGCCTTTTGTAGGATTAGAAAACATCAGTTCAAAAAATAGCGTTGCTGATTCCTCTGTTATAGCTTGTGTAACGATATTTTTTCCAATTGTTCTAGCCGAATTATAAACATGAAGAACCACTGGTTTCAAAAATCCAATTGTATTCATGCGCAACGACCAATCCCAACCAAATTGATATTGTGGTTTACGCGTATAAGGTGCAATTTTAATTTCATTCACATCATTTGGAGCAGGTAAATGATATGCTGCTGACTCGTATTTTTCTTTGTGGTATAAAACAGGAGGATAAAAAATCACCTGCAGTTTATTGGTTCCTAATTTAACCTTGTTTTTAATGTTATAACGATATGGACGAAAAGCATTTTCAGCAAAACCAATCAATGAATCATTCAAAAAGATTTCTGCGTAGGTATCAATTCCAGGAAATACTAATTCTATAAAATCATGCTCAAGATCATATGACAATAAATCAAAACTTGAATTTAGACCCCAAATATTGTTTTCTATCCACCCGAATTCATTTTCATTCATCCCATAAAAAGGATCTGGTAATTCTCCGTTTTCAATCAGCTTTTCTTGAATTGAACCATGTGTTCCATAATCGATTCCCTTCAACGTTTTAGGACTTATTGAACCCCATTCTAAAACCACCTGTTTTTGTGCAAAAACAGGAGTAGAAAACAAAAGAAGAATGAAAAGGATTTTTGTCATTGATTTATTCTACCAATTGCGGTTAAATGGTGCATCTACCATCTTTTCTTCTGTATCCGTTTTTAATGCATAATTGAATCCATTATATACAGAATAAGAACCTACTACACCATTTTTATCGATTGCAATAAAACCAGCTTGTAAGTTTGTCAAATCTTTGTGCTTCGAAATAATTCTTTCAACCGCCATTCGGCACGCATCCATTGGAGAATAACCGTGACGCATTAATTCCACAACCGTATGACTTCCAGCTATACGAACGATAGCTTCACCCAGACCAGTTGCACATGCTGCACCGATTTCATTATCAACAAAAAGTCCTGCACCAATAATTGGTGAATCACCCACTCTACCATGCATTTTATATGCCCATCCACTTGTTGTACAAGCACCACTCAAATTACCTTTTTTATCCATTGCTATTAAACCAATCGTATCATGGTTTTCATGGTTAATTTCAGGTTTTTTGAAAAGATCTTGATTTTCTTTTTTCCATTTTTTGTATTCCGCTTTCACTTCTGGAATCGGTGTTTTGATTGTATCAAACCCTTGTTCCAACGCAAATTTCTTAGCTCCGGCTCCAACAAGCATTACGTGTTGTGTTTTGTCCATAATGGCACGTGCAACAGATATTGGATGACCTATTCCTTCTAAAAACGCAACAGAACCACAACGCGATTCATGATCCATGATACACGCATCTAATGTTACATGTCCATCTCTGTCCGGCATTCCACCAATTCCAACACTTCTATTTGTTATATCCGATTCGGTTACGCGAACTCCTTTTTCAACGGCGTCAATTGCATTCCCTCCAACTCTTAGCACTTCCCAAGCAGCTGCATTGGCTGCTAATCCATGATTCCACGTTGAAATAACGATTGGACCATCTATTTTTGTCTCGAATGATTGAGCAACTAATTCACCCGCTTTAAATGGTTTTACCAATCCGATTGCAGCACCGATTAGTCCAAGCTTTAAGAAATTTCTTCTTTTTTGATCTGACATTTTTATTGGTTTATGAGTTCTTTTGCCAACCAAGCTTGATAAATCGAAGCATAACGCTGGTGCATTGAATATTCAACAGCAAAATCATGTAATCCTGAATAATCAGGCTTTGCCATCATAAAAATATAATTGTTATCATCTCGATTCAAAACAGCATCAACCACTTCTGACGGTGGAATGCAAATTGGACCTGGAGGCAAACCGCTAATTTTGTATGTATTGTATGAACAATCAATTTCTTTGTGAACGTTCAATAATCGCTGAACACCATCCAATTTATCTCCCCAACAAAACTTGAACGTTGGATCAGATTGTAATTTTATACCTTGTTTGATCCTATTCAAATATAAACCAGCTATAACAGGCCATTCAGCTGAATGACCACTTTGTTCCGAATAAACGATACTTGCTAATGTAACAGCTTCTGATGGCGAATTAAGACCCACTTTTTTCAATTTGACAATACGTTCTCGAGTCCAAAAATTCTGGAATTCTTTTGCCATTCGAGCAACGAAAACCTTTTCGTCTGTGTCAAAGTACATTTTATATGTGTTCGGTAAAAATAGAGCTGGTAATTGTTCTTTAGAGAATCCATATTTTTTTAATGTTTGTTTGTCATTCAGATATGAAACAAGTTTAGTACTATCTATCATGACATTTGCGCAAACTTTACTTGCTAGTTGGTAAATATCGCGGCAATTGTTAAAAGTTACATTAACCTCCACTTCAGCGTTTCCATTTCCTGCCTCATTTAATTTAAATCCGTTTAAAATTGTTCTGTATTGAGAATTAGCTTCTATAATATATTTACCATACGCAATATTCCCTTTGTGCAGCGCTTTATATTCAGCAACTTTTACAAATGCTTCCACGTCATCAATAATACCTTGTCTTTGTAATTCTTGGGCCAAATCAGTTGCATCCATTTCTGTTTTGATGAAAAAATCAACTTTCGAAGTGTTCGTTGTTTCCTTTCTACTACTCAAATACAAGGATATTTTCGGGTAAATTAATATACCTCCAATTAAAGCCACTGCGGCAATGATAATTACTATTTTTCTAGACATAATTGAAACATAATTTCGTCAACGCGTTGACCTTTTATTAAAAACCATTCTTTCCTTACTCCTATTTTCTCAAATCCACATGACTCGAATAAGCGAACACTTTCTGGATTTGTTTCTTGAATTGAGCAATATAAATTGTGAATAGCGAGAAACTCGGAAGCATAGGTAATCATCAATTCTAAACTTTCTCGAGCATAGCCTTTTTGTTTGTGTTGACCATCTCCTATTAAAATCCCGACAGCTGCATTACCATTTCGAAAATCAACATCATATAAATCTATTGCACCAACAGCTTCATCAGAATCGTTTAAACAAATCATTAAACGCAATTGTCCTGAAGAACGAATGTGCTGTTGTTGCTCAATTAATTGCAGAATACCGTGCATTGAAAACGGAACTTCTGTATCCGTCACCTTCCAATGAGCTGGATTATTTTCCCACAACAATAATTTTGTTGCGTCCGATGGTTCAACCGATCTTAGGTGTATATTTTCCGCTTTTAACATTTTCTAATTTAAGCAAACGACTTTTAATGTCATCTTGGGTATAATTAGGTAGATTTCTATAATCTTCGTTCAAATTTAATCCAAAAACGGTTTCAATTTCAACTCTCTCTTTTAAATATTTCAACAATTCACTAAGCTGAAAAACTGAGTCAGAACAGTGAAAGAGCTCAGTAATTGGTGATAAACATGTGCTTTTTGTTGATTCAGCAAGTTGATAGTTTGAGAAAACCGCCTGAATCTCACGTGGACTAAAGTCCTTTTTTAATTGAACAAAGACACACGGTATTTTTTTATTTTCAATCACTGAAACTACTTTTGAAGTCAAAAGACCTTCATCTTTGCCATTTACTTTAAGACTGTAGTATCGTCCATGTATTGAGCAACCAATATGAGGTGGAATTTTATCAGCATACCAAATCCAAAGATAGAAGCCTTTATCAAAAATTGTAGAATCTTTTAGGTTTGAAATATTTCCAAAGTTGAAATCAGACATTTATTTCTCCTTTAAAGACAAACACTGCTGGACCAATTAATTTAATATTCGTGAATGCGCCATTCCCAAGATATTCAAAATCAACTTTTAGATTCCCACCTTTAACTTGAACTGCAATTTCATTTTTACCAATTCTATTTTCAGAAAATCCCACAATCAATGCACAGGCTGTTGCTCCCGTTCCACATGAAAGCGTTTCGTCCTCAACACCTCGTTCATAAGTTGCAATTTTGATGGAATTAGTATCTATAGCTTCAACTAAATTGACGTTAATCCCTTCCTTTATATATGGTCCAGAATACCGAATTTCTTTTCCAGTGGAAACAATATTTTCATTTCCTAAATTCTCAACGAACCGAACATAATGCGGTGAACCAGTATTCAATTCAAATGATTTATCTTTCTGATTAACAGTGTTTACCGCTAACATATCTAAAGTAATAGTTTCAGATATCATTTGAGCTGAATGTTCGCCATCAATTGCTGAAAAACGCGTATTATTCACATCGATTCCTAAAGTTTTAGCAAATGCAACAGAACATCTTGCACCATTTCCACAAAAACTTTTAGACCCATCTGAATTATAATAATCAATCTCAAAATCGAGTGAATCGTGCTTGTTTATTTTTATCAATCCATCAGCACCAACACCAAATCGACGATCACAAATTTGAACAATTTGAGCAATCGACAAGTCATTATATTGACCTTTTAAATTGTCCAACATAACAAAATCGTTCCCTGTTCCTTGATATTTTTGAAAGTGAATAAGCATCAAAATGTTGTTTAAAACAAAGTTAGTTTATTCAATCAAATAATTTGGCTTTTGCTTAACATTCTTTAACAGCCGCAGAGTAACAAAACATTGGTTCTAGTCGTTATTATTGAATTAAAATTTAAAAATCATGAAAAATAACTTTAAACTTTTTGGATTGGGTCTTTTAGGAGGAATGCTCCCACTCGGCGCGTTTTTAATGTTTAACGCTTCATCTTACTCGAGTTTATCAGACGAGGTAATTGATGGAAATAGATTGTATAATGCAAGAGCTGTAAATTTTGACGGTACAAACCCCATAGGACCAGATTTTATTGCAGCATCAGAAAGCTCAATAAACTCAGTCGTTCACGTAACAACGAAAGTTGTAAAAACATCCTTTCAACGAGATCCTTTTCAGGAATTCTTTTATGGTCCAGGTGCTGGCGGACAAGAATACAAACAATATGGTGCTGGTTCAGGCTCCGGTGTAATAATTTCATCTGAAGGTTATATTGTAACCAACAATCACGTAATTGAAGACGCGAGTGAAATAGAAGTCATCTTAAATGACAATACAAAATACACTGCTAAACTAGTTGGTGCAGATCCTTCAACTGATATTGCGGTTTTAAAAATTGAAGGAACAGGATTTCAACCAATTCCAATTGGTAATAGTGATGATTTAAGAATTGGTGAATGGGTTTTGGCTGTAGGGAATCCGTTCAATCTTACATCAACAGTTACAGCTGGAATTGTATCAGCAAAAGCTAGAAACATTAATTTATTATCGGATAGAACCCAGCAAAATATTGTTCCAATAGAATCATTTATTCAAACAGATGCTGCAGTTAACCCTGGCAATAGTGGTGGTGCTTTGGTCAATACAAAAGGAGAATTAATAGGAATCAATACAGCTATTGCATCACAAACTGGAAGTTATTCAGGTTATTCATTTGCAATACCAGTCAATCTTGTTCAAAAAGTAATGCGTGATTTGATTGATTACGGAATTGTACAGAGAGGTTTTCTAGGTGTTCAAATAGCAGATATCAATCAAGAAATAAAAGAAAAAAACTCATTATCTAGTATTAAAGGTGTTTTCATTTCCGAAGTTACAGACGGCGGAAGTGCAGAAAAAGCTGGATTAAAAACAGGCGATGTAATTCTGAAAATTGGCACAAGAGAAGTGAATTCAGTTGCTGAATTGCAAGAAGAAATTGGAAAACGTCGACCAGGAGATAAAGTTTCCTTAACTATTCAAACTAAAGGTGGTGATGAAGAAATAAAAGAGCTCATTTTACGTAACCAAGATGGTGAAACTTCGTTAATTTCCAAGGAAGAAATTGCAAAAAATTATGCGCTAGGTGCAACTTTTATAGAATTAAGTAGTAAAGAGAAGAAAGAACTCAATATTACGTATGGAGTAAAGATTGAGACCTTAAATGCTGGTAAACTAAAATCGATAGGAGTTCAGCCAGGAATGATTATTACAAAAGTAAATAATGAACAAATTGATACAGTAGAAAAATTAACGTCAAAATTAAATGGTGCTAATAAGGGGATTTTGTTAGAAGTACTGAGCGCTAGCGGTAAGAAGAATTATTACGGCTTTGGTTTGTAAATCAGCATAAAGGCACGATTATTGAGAAGCAAAAGAACTGAAAAATTGTAAAGATTTTTTTGGAAATCTATATATTTTGGTTGTACCTTTGCATCCGTTTTCCCCATTACTAATTCAAAAAAGAGGAGTAAGAACAGAATGAGACAGCTAAAAATTACGAAGTCGATTACCAATCGCGAGAGTCAATCACTTGACAAATACTTACAAGACATTGGTAAAGAAGAGTTAATAACAGCAGAGCAAGAGGTAGAATTAGCTAGGAAAATCAAACAAGGTGATCAACAAGCCTTAGAGAAATTAACAAGAGCAAATTTACGTTTCGTTGTATCGGTTGCAAAACAATACCAAAATCAAGGTTTAACATTACCAGATTTAATTAATGAAGGTAACTTAGGTTTGATTAAAGCAGCACAAAAATTTGATGAAACACGTGGATTTAAATTCATTTCATACGCTGTATGGTGGATTCGTCAATCTATTTTGCAAGCATTAGCTGAGCAAGCACGTATTGTACGTCTTCCATTAAATCAAGTTGGTTCTTTGAATAAGATCAATAAGGCTTTTTCAAGATTAGAACAAGAATTCGAACGTCCACCATCAGCTGAAGAGTTGGCGGAGGCATTAGAAGTTCCTGAAGATAAAATCAAGGAAAGTTTAAATGTTTCTGGTCGTCACGTATCAATGGATGCTCCCCTATCAACTTCTGAAGATGGTGGAACATTAATGGATGTAATGGCAAATGCAGATTCACCGAAAGCCGATCATGCTTTAATGGCTGAGTCATTGCAAAAAGAAATCGAACGTTCATTAAGTACGTTAACTGACAAGGAACGTGAAATCATTCGTTTGTTCTTCGGAATAGGAATGAATCATGGATTGACTCTTGAGGAGATTGGTTCAAAATTCAATTTGACTCGTGAGCGTGTTAGACAAATAAAAGAAAAGGCGATTCGCAGATTGCGACATACATCTAGAAATAAATTGCTCAAAGCATATTTGGGCTAAAAACATAAAAAGGCTTTCTACTAACGTGGGGAGCCTTTTTTGCTAAATACCGTTTATAAACAAAATTAATTAACACTCTTTAAATCAAACAAATGGAGGCTGCATTAGGTTACGAAAAAGAATTGAAATCGCATGTTGAAAGAGAACGTGCTGCTGTTAAACTATCAAGTAAAGTTGGTGAATTACTTTATGATAAAGGAATTGAATTAGTTCTTTTCCGTAACAATTTAACAGATGTTACAATCTCGGAAATTTTGAACCTTCATGAGTATGCAAGAAAAGTAGTTAATAAACCAATTGATGTATTTACATCATCGGAATTGGCTGAACAGATTATGCACATGGATCTAGCGCCTTCTAAATTGGACATTGGAAAATTATCTTCTGAGTGGTTAGCCGAACAAAATAATTATAATTCAAAAGCAGAATTTTTAGATATAAAACTTGCAAATTTCGGTAAAACAGCAGGTAATTCTTTTGAACCAAGAGATGTTGTTTTATTTGGATTTGGTAGAATTGGCCGTTTAGCTGCTCGTGAGTTAATTAAACAAGCTGGAAAAGGCCAACAATTAAGATTAAGAGCAATTGTAACAAGAGGATCTTCAGATGCCGATATTATCAAACGTGCTTCTTTATTAAGAAACGATTCAGTTCACGGAGCTTTTAAAGGTTCTGTAATTGAGGATTTAGAGAACAAATCATTGATTATCAACGGACAAATTGTAAAAATGATAGATGGAAACAATCCAGAAGATATTGATTACACCCAATATGGATTGAAAAATGCTTTGGTTATTGACAACACAGGAGTTTTCACAGATAGAACAGCTTTATCAAGACATTTAAAAGCACAAGGAGTTTCTAAAGTATTATTAACTGCTCCAGGAAAAGAAATTCCAAATGTAGTTTACGGTATCAATCAAAACGACTTGGATGTGGAATCAGAAAATATTTTTTCAGCTGCATCTTGCACAACTAATGCAATATCTCCTATTTTAAAGGTTATTAATGACAAATATGGAGTTGTAAAAGGCCACATTGAAACAGTTCATGCTTACACCAATGACCAAAATTTATTGGATAACATGCACAAGAAACCAAGAAGAGGTCGTGCTGCTGCAGTAAATATGGTTATTACTTCAACTGGTGCTGGTAATGCCGTAACGAAAGTTATTCCAGAATTAAAAGATAAATTGACGGCTAACGCTGTTCGTGTACCAACACCAAATGGTTCTTTAGCAATCTTAAGCCTTGAATTAAATGCTCATACATCTGTTGACGAGGTAAATGCATTAATCAAAGACGCTGCATTAAATGGAGAATTAGTAAATCAAATTTTCTATTCTTATGATCCTGAATTAGTATCAAGCGACATTATAGGAAATACTTGTTGTTCAGTTTTTGATTCACATGCAACAATTGTTTCAGTTGACGGTAAAAATGTTGTTTTATATGCATGGTATGATAACGAATTCGGATACACAAAACAGGTTATTCGTTTGGCAAAACATGTTACGAAAGTTCAAAGAGCGATTTACTATTAATCATTCTTTATAAATTGAAAAGGCTTCCATTATTCATGGAAGCCTTTTTTTTTATATCTAATCTCACAAATTAAATATCACTTTCAAGCTGATGTTTCTCCCCATATTATAAACTCCATTTCTGCCTGTTAATGGATTTTGAGGTGCATATTTCAATCTACTTAGGTGACTTTGATATGCAACATCCGTCAAATTATCAGCACTTAAGAAAAGCTTCATAAAGTTAGTGTTTTTAAAGGCTTTAACAGTGGTTCCAATTCCCATGCTAAGCAAAGAATATGATGGTGTGCTTGTTTCCGTCGCATATGCTTTGAAATATTGCTCTTGTTTGAAATAATAATCAACAGCTACTTTCACATAAACATTGGTTAAATTTTTACCCACTTTATTAAACTGAGCTTTTAATTCAGCTCTGTATTTGGGTGCTGGAATAAATGGTAGATATTTCGTGCTATCTGATTGGTTGTTTTGGGTCGCTTGAACAAAAGAAAAAGAATTTTCAACATGCAACCAATCCAAAGGATGAGGATGAAAATCTAAATAAATTTCACCACCAAGTAGTGTTGCATTTCCTTGAGTAAATTGATATGCTGGAACAGGATCTAGTGCATCAACAATTGAATCTCCTCCACCTACGCTAGTAAGTTTTTCAGAATAAATGTAATTTGAAATGAGGTTGACAAATGGAGTAAACTCAAATGTTATATGGTCCTTGTTTAAAAAATATGCTATATCCAATTGATGACTTACTTCAGATTTAAGTGTAGTTGATCCATACTCAAATCTCAAAGTTCCTTCATGTTTTCCATTTGAAGAAATTTCAGCAATATTTGGAGCTCTAAAACCTCTTGAAATATTGAATTTGAATGTTGAAGATTTAGTTAATTGATAAGAAATACCCAAACTTCCTGAAAAGCCATAATACGTGTTATTTATATCTGTGAATTTTAAAAAGGTTGTGCTATCGGTGTAATCTAATGGAACACCAAGTGTATCTAGAACAAGAGATTTTGAATTTAGACTTCTTAAATCGAATCTAAGTCCACCTGCCAATGTCATTTTTTTCTTAAATGTTTTTTGGGTAAATCCAAATAAGCCATTATCGATTAAAGTATATTCTGGCACAAGAAACTCTAACCCTTTATTCAAGCTATTTTGAACCATTCCATTGATTCCAAATGAGGTTTCCCAGCCTTTCAATTCCAACAAATTATACCGTAAATTATAATTAAGTGTGTTTAAATCAAAAAATAAAGCTTGGTCGGTAGGATTCAACACATCTCCATATTCTTTGCGCTTATTGTTTTGAAATCCAAGATCGAAATTTATCGTTCCTTTTTTTAGTATGAAATAATTATTAGACAAAAACCTAAGGTGACTCACCTTTTGATGAGGAAATCCAACCTTATACCCTTTTAAATCTTGAGTTGTGGCAGAAACCTCTTCCCCATCAGCACCATTGTCTCGAATAAATAAAAAATTACCTAAACTATCTCTTTCCCCTTCAACCATATTTAAGGTTGTATTAAAAGAACTTAGATTCAAATGAGTATAACCCCATTTTTTATTTAACCCCAAAAATAGATTTCCATTTGATTCCTGAAAACCAGAATTATATACTTTTCCATCGTATTTATTTTGATAATTTCCTGCATATTTATTACTTATTCTAGCAAGCCATTGGAATCCATTTTTATTCCCAGAATTTGATAACGAATTTCCAATCAACTGATTATTACTTTGAAAATTTGAGATTAATTGTGTTTTTATTTCTCCATCTATAGGCGCTTTCGGCGTTATAAAATTCAAAACACCAGCAATTCCATCTGAACCATACATTAAACTTCCTGGACCCTTTACAATTTCAATTCTATCAATTGAATATTCGTCAATCTCAATTCCGTGCTCATCGCCCCACTGTTGTCCCTCTTGACGTATTCCATTGTAAAGAGAAATAACCCGGTTGTAGCCTAATCCTCGAATTGTTGGCTTAGATATCCCTGCTCCCGTCGTAATTTGATTCACACCAGGAACATTTTTTAGCGCATCAATAAGGTTAGTTGAACTGTTTTCATTTAAAAGACTCATATCAATTGGCTTGATAATAATTGGACTCATTTTCAGTTCGGTGGAACGCGTAACAGCTGTTACAACAATTTCATTTAATTCAGAAACTGCTTCTGACATCGTGAAATCAATAATCGTATCTCCAGAAATGGTAATGCGTTCTACCCTTTTTTTGTAAGCGAAATAACTAATTTCAAACAAGTAAATACCACTAGGTACTTTTTCGAATTTAAAATTACCGTCGGCATTCGTTGTCGTTCCAATTTTTAACTCATTGATATAAATTGAAACTCCTGAAAGGTTAGCATTGGATTCTTTTTCTTTAATATTTCCAACTATTGAGTTCTGGGAAATACCATTATACGCAAATAAAAGACACACAAGAAGTGTGTTAATGATTGAAATTTTCATTTTAACTAATTTAAAAATAAATAAATGGGATTACAGGACAAGAAATATGTTCTGTAAAGCAATTAAACAGTAAAAAATGAAAAGATGGGTGGACCCCGATGAGAAAAATGTTTGAATTTCTTTTTAAAATATAAAGACGCGAGTGTTAAATCAAATTTCGCAAAGTATTGTTTCTCAAAATGGAAAAAATGAAAAGAATGAGAGCTTATGACTCCTAAACTAAAATCACACGCAAAACAATCTTTTTGATCAAAATGTGTATCCTTAAATGACTTATGTACATGCACATGTCCGCAATCATGCCATAATTCGCGAGGAGTTAACACCACGAAAAAGCTTAAAAGCAAGGAATAAACAAGCCACTTTTTGAATAACATGGTGTGAAATTACTAAATATTAAGCAAAAAAAATAGGTATCTATAAGACACCTATTTTTATACTATTAAAAACAATGGCTTATTGACCCATCATTTCTTTTGACATTTTTTCCATTTCTTTGAAAGATTCACATTCTTTCAATTCAGTTTCCATTGCTTTTTTCTCAGCTTCAGTTTTACCTGCATCTAATTTTTCACATTTCTCAATGTCACCTTTGTATTTTTCTTGGATAGCAGTCATTTTAGTTGGATCCATTTTCGCTTCTTTCGCTTCCTTCATCATTGATAAACCTGTTTCAGCGCAATCACAAACAGCACTCTTTCCACAAGATGCAAGAACCAATACAGTTAACATTGTTGCAGATAAAATAATTTTCTTCATAATAGTTTTTTAAATTCGAATAAAAATATATATAATAATTCTAAATTAAAAACAACTCATTAAGATCTATCCTTAATCGAATGTTGATAACAAGAAATTACAATTAAATTAGTTGTTGGCGTTAATTCTTAACACCAGCATCACGCAAGCATTTTCGAACTTTTTTCTCATGCTTGTCTCGCTGTTCTGGAGTTCTATTAGCATCTTGAATTCTAAACGCTTGACATTTGGTGTCAATTTCATCAAAACGTGCAGATAAACGATCAAATTCTTTGTCTGGTAAATTTGGCTTTGAAAAAGCTTTGTTGATAGAATCACCTTTAACAACACAATCACAAAAATCCCATTGTTCACCATATTTTTCTTCAATTTTAGCAATTGACGCATTCAATTCCGTAGAATCTACCCCTTGATTTATTGTGCTCTTTGAATTTGAGACTGCATCCTCCATTGTCACTTCCTCAACATTCAAATTTACGCCACATTCTTTACAATCAGTACAACGCTTGTCTTCTGAACAAGCAATTATAAATAGAGCAAAAAGAGAAATAAATAGAATATTTTTCATTGAATGATTTATAAGTATGTGCTTTTATAAATAATAATTGCGGTTTAAAGATACAAAAGTATCTAAACCTGCATATAAGAATTGTACTTGTTTTTTATTTCAGTGATTTGAACTATCAAACACGGTATTTCAATTATAAAAACAAAAACCGCCTTTAACAAAGACGGTTTTTGAAACTTAATTCTTCCTACTATTAAGGAACTAATACATCTTCTGTAGAAGTTGCAATTGCGCTTTTATCAAAACGTAATTTTGTTCCTTCTGATGAAATTAAAACTGTAGAATCAGCAACTTCAAGCAATTTACCATGAATACCTCCAATTGTAACAACCTTGTCACCTGCTTTTAAATTCTCTCTGAATTTTTTCATTTCTTTTTGTTTTTTCATTTGTGGTCTGATCATAAAAAAGTAAAATACGATTAAGATCAGTACAAGCATTATAATTTGTTGTGGCATTTTATTTTGAATTTAATTTAGTTACTTAATTGATTTAACAGTTGCTTTAATTGCAACTTCTGTTACGGATGGTTCAGTGTTGGCAACAATACGAACCGATTTAGAAATCATTCCTGTTGATGTTCTATCGGTATCAACAACAGCTTTAATAACTCCTGAATTACCTGGTAGAATTGGATCTTCTGGCTTTTCTGCCACTGTACATGTACACGAACCTTTAACTTCGGCTATAACCAAAGGATATTTCCCTGTATTTTCTACTACAAATTTCGCTGTTATTAATTCTCCTTTAATTACTGTTCCTCCATCGTAAACAGGATTTACAACCATGGTGGTTTTATTCCCAATCTCAACTGTTTCTGAGCCAGAACAAGCTGAAAATAGAAAAATTACACTTGAAATAAATAGTACTTTTTTCATATATTAATTCATTAATCCTCGTCCAATTTTAACTATTTTTTTTGACTTTTGAAGACGATCAATTGCTTTATCTAAAACACCATTAATAAAACCGTTACTTTTTGGGGTACTATAGAATTTAGAAATCTCTATGTATTCATTCAAAGTCACTTTCGTAGGAATATTATTAAATATTTGCAATTCAGTGATGGCCATTTTCATTAAAATAACATCCATTTTTGCAATTCGATCTAATTCCCAATTTTTAGTCAAATCATCAATCAATAATTCATTTTCTTTGTCCAAGGAAATTGTTTTTCTTAACAGCTCTCTGATAAATTCTTGTTCATCATCCCCTTCTTTATACAAAGGCAATATAGTCAAAACTTCACCTTTTTCTGCAGTTTTCAACGTTTTGAGAGCCATTGAACAAGCTAAATCTATATCGTCCATCCAATGAATACTTTTTTCTTCAAAGAAATTATATAAAATCTCAGAATTAGCAATTTCCATTTTGAATAATTCCATTGCAAACGCCTTGTCTTCTTCAAATCCTTTTGTTTCGCTGTTTATGTATTCAATATAGGTTTCGCTGTCTTTAATTTGCATGAACATTTTTCGAAACATCTCTTGATTTTCATCACCAATCCAATTTACCTTTCTTGCTTCCGAATAACGTCTCAATTCTTTACTGCTTTCAAGAATTTGAATTAACTCATTGTTAATGAACATCAAATTTGGATTCAAATCAGCTTCTGTAGGACGAATTTTCTTTTTTAAATCTTCAATTCTATTTTCAGCAATAACTTTCAGCTCTGAAAAAGTCAACAACAAATAAATATACAAGTCATGGATTTTTTCTACAGATTGCATTAACTCCTTTTCAGTTCGACGAAAATCTTCTTCATTCGATTGGAAATAGGCATAAAGTACCTGTAAAACTTTGATTCTTAAATGTCTTCTATTCAGCATTTTTTTATAACGGCAATTTTACTTTTCCAATCGACTCGATTCTTTCCTCTGCCATTTTATTAGCAATCTGATAGGTTGGTATATTCTCAGATTTAGATCGTTTAACGATGTTTCCTATAGTATTATATATTTCTTCTGCTTTACCCATCGCCCACTCAGAAGAAAGTCCTTTAACTTCTGAATAACAATTTATTACTCCACCAGCATTTAATGCAAAATCAGGAGCATAAATGATCCCTTTTTCCATTACCAATCTTCCGTGAATATCTTCTTGTTGCAATTGATTATTTGCAGCTCCAGCAATAATGGAACATTTCAAACGAGAAAGCGTATCATGATTGATTGTAGCACCCAAAGCACATGGAGCATATATATCCATGTCAATATCATAAATCTCATTCAATCCAACAACATGAGCTCCTGATTCGTGCGCAATGCGTTGAAGTGTTGGTTCGTGAATATCTGAAATATAAACTTCTGCATGCTCTGCAACTAATGCTTTCACTAAGTATTCGCCAACATGACCAACACCTTGAACAACAATTTTCTTTCCTGTTAATGAATCTGAACCAAATTGCTCTTTCGCACATGCTTTCATTCCAACATAAACTCCATGAGCTGTGACTGGTGAAGGATCTCCACTTTTACCTGGTAAACCAACAACGTGATTTGTTTCCATGTTCACATAAACCATATCAGCAGTGCCAATTCCAACATCTTCCGCAGTGATATATTTACCAGCTAAACTATTCACAAATTTCCCGAAACGTCTCATCAACGCTTCAGATTTCATTGAGCGAGCATCTCCAATAATAACAGCTTTTCCCCCACCAAGATTTAATCCTGAAATAGAATTTTTGTAAGTCATACCGCGAGACAAACGCAAAACATCGGTTAAGGCATCCATTTCGTTGGCATAAGCCCACATGCGCGTACCACCTAAGGCAGGACCTAATACAGTATTGTGAACAGCTATAATAGCTTTTAACCCAGTTGCATTATCGTTACAAAACAATAATTGTTCGTGATTATATTTGCTCATTTGAGCAATCACCGGATTTTCCATGAGGTTCGTATCCTCAATTTTTTTAACATCAAACATATTTAAACGACAAATGTTATAATTTTAATTCAAGCTGAATGTCTATTTTTGCATTCCGTATTTACATCGTTATGCATACTTGGGCACAAAAATAGGAAATTAATCGTATGAAGTCACTGAGCTATCTCAACAAATATTTCATAAAATACAAATGGAGGTTTCTATTGGGGATTTTATTCATTGTTATCTCCAATTATTTCGGGGTTCAAATGCCTCTTTATGTGAAATCTACCATAGATAATCTTCTCGTTGAAAATCCAATTAATGGATTGCAGGATGCTCTTTTACTTTCCTTAAAAATTGGAGGGATATATATGTTACTTTCTCTTGGAAGCGGTTTTTTTCTGTTTTTAACCCGTCAAACAATTATTATCATGTCGCGTTTGATTGAATTTGATTTGAAAAACGAAATTTATTCTCATTATCAAGAATTGGATGCTACCTTCTACAAAAAGAATACAACTGGCGATTTAATGAACCGAATATCGGAAGATGTTGGTCAAGTTCGGATGTATATCGGTCCTGGATTAATGTATACGATAAACCTTGTTGCACTATTCGGGTTAGTCGTATTTCAAATGATTGATATTAGCCCTAGCTTAACGTTGTTTGTTCTCATCCCCTTGCCCATAATGTCATTTCTGATTTATAAAGTTTCTTCAAAAATGAATCAATTAAGTACAGAAGTTCAAAAAGAACAATCAATGATGTCGACAATAGTGCAAGAAACTTTTTCTGGATTGAGAGTTCTTAAGGCCTATAGTAAAGAAAAAGAAACACATGAAAAATTCAACGAATCTGCTTCTTCCTATAAAAATAAAAACATGAAATTAGTTGTTGTAAATGCGTTTTTCATGCCAACAATTGTCTTTTTGATTGGATTAAGCACGATTTTAACAATCTATTTGGGTGGATTAAAATCTTACGACAACAGTATATCACTAGGAGGAATTTTAGCTTTCATTCTTTTTGTGAATAAGTTGACATGGCCATTTGCAAGTGTTGGCTGGGTGACTTCGATTATTCAAAGAGCGGCAGCTTCTCAAACACGAATCAATGAGTTTTTAAGAACTGAACCGTTGATAAAGAATCCAACAAAAGCTCCTTTTGATTTTCAAGGAAAAGTTGAATTCAAAAATGTTTCGTTTTCCTATTCAAACTCAGGTATTCAAGCTATTAATGACTTAAGCTTCACTATTAATCCTGAAGAAACGTTGGCTATTATCGGAAGAACTGGAAGTGGAAAATCAACTGTGATAAATTTATTAATGCGTCAATTTGATATTGATTCGGGGCAAATATTAATAGATGGCATAGATCTTAAAGAAATCAATCTTTCTGATTTTAGGGATCAAACAGGTATCGTTCCCCAAGATGTTTTTCTTTTCTCCGAGACAATCGCTGATAATATCCGATTTGGATCAACAACCGAGGAGATTTCGACTGAGCAGATTGAAACAAGTGCTAAAAAAGCAGCTGTTTATGATAACATTGTTGCATTTCCGGATAAATTTAAAACATTACTTGGTGAACGAGGTGTAAATCTGAGTGGAGGACAAAAGCAACGAGTAAGCATAGCTAGAGCCTTGATTCGCAATCCTAAATTATTAGTGCTAGATGATTGTTTGTCTGCTGTGGATACGGAAACCGAAGAAGAAATTTTATCTAATTTAAAAAACGAACAGAATCTTAGGAGTTCCTTAATTGTCAGTCATCGCATATCATCTTTACGAAATGCCGACAGAATTATTGTAATTCAAGAAGGAACAAAAATTGAGGAAGGAACTCACAATCAACTAATAGCGCTTAAGGGTCAATATGCTGAAATGTATATAAAACAGCTTACAGAAGAATCTTCTGAAGATAATGATTAGATAAAGACACATGCAAACTCTTTTAAAGTAAGGAAAAAAGAAGAAGGAAAAAGTGTTTTGGTTCTGGAATCAAACTTTTTACTTTGACCTTTTTACTTCGATAATAACGTCGGTTTGTTTTTATTAAAAATAAATATCATATTTGTTTACACTTAAATGTTCAGTGAAAATGGAAAATGACAAAAACAGCGAAATCTATTCTAAAGTCGTTAGAGCGGGGAAAAGAACTTATTTTTTTGATGTAAAAGCTACTAAAGGCAACGATTTATATATAACGCTTACTGAAAGTAAAAAAACATTCAGTGAAGATGGCAGAGAAGGATTCCAAAAACACAAAATATTTCTTTACAAAGAGGATTTCGAAAAATTCAAAGAAGGATTGGAAGATGTTTTACACAAAATTGATTCAATGAAAAATAATGGAGAGTTCGTTATAGAAGAAACTCCCTCCATTGATTCTTATTCAACTGTTTCATTTGACGATTTATAATTCCAAACATTAATTCATAGTACTTCGTTGTTTCAACATATTTATGGTTGATAATTCGGGATAAATATTTTCATTTATCCTGTTTGTATGTAGTATCTTTATCACTCAAACTTATCGAATGGGAAAAATTATTGCAATAGCGAATCAAAAAGGGGGTGTTGGAAAAACAACTACAGCCATCAATTTAGGCGGGTGTTTGGGGGTATTGGAGTATAAAACGCTTATTGTTGATGCTGACCCACAAGCAAATGCATCTTCTGGTGTTGGATTAGACACAAAACATTCTCGAAACATTTATGATTGTTTGATTAACGATGTTCATCCATCTGAATTAATCATTAAAACTCAAAATCCAAATTTAGACATCTTACCTTCTCATATAGATTTAGTAGGTGCTGAATTAGAGATGATTAATCTGCCAAAAAGAGAGCATTTAATGAAGGCTGTTTTAGAGAAAATTAAAGATCAATATGATTTTATAATTATTGACTGTTCACCTTCGCTCGGCTTAATTACTGTAAATGCTCTTACAGCAGCTAATTCTGTAATGATTCCAGTACAATGTGAATATTTTGCATTAGAAGGATTGGGGAAATTATTGAATACGATAAAAATTGTTCAAGGACGTTTGAATCAAGATTTAGAGATTGAAGGAATTTTATTAACAATGTATGATACTCGATTACGCTTAGCTAATCAGGTAGTTGATGAAGTAAAAACACATTTCCAAGAGTTGGTTTTTGATACAGTTATTCACCGAAATACTAAATTAGGCGAAGCGCCAAGTTTTGGGGAAACCATCGTAATGCATGATGCAGCTTGTAAAGGTTCAATTAATTATCTTAATTTTGCCCGCGAAGTTTTGCAACGCAATAATCTAACAAAAATCGGCAACGAAGATAAAATAATTGAATTCAACGATGAGCTCTAATACAAATAAGCGATCTGCACTTGGCAAAGGTTTAAGTGCTTTATTAGAAAATTCTGAGACTGACATAACTACCAAGACAGCTAATTCAAATTCTGGACTTGTAGGATCTGTTTCGATGCTACCAATAAAAAGTATTGAAGCAAACCCTTTTAATCCTCGTTCTAATTTTGAAAAGGTAGCATTAGAGGAATTGTGTCAATCAATTGCAATTCACGGTATTATTCAACCTTTGACCGTTAGAAAACTTGGGCGCGACAATTATCAGTTGATTTCTGGTGAGCGTCGTTTTAGAGCTTCACAATTGGCAGGTTTAACAGAAGTTCCAGTTTATATTCGTGTTGCTAACGATCAAACAATGCTTGAAATGGCGTTGGTTGAAAACATTCAACGTGAAGATTTAAACTCAATTGAAGTTGCTATCTCTTACCAACGATTGATCGAAGAATGTAGTTTGACGCAAGATCAATTGAGCCAAAAAGTAGCTAAATCGCGTTCAAGTATTACCAATCATTTGAGATTACTGAAATTACCAGTTGATATTCAAGCGAGTGTTCGTGATAACATTATTTCAATGGGACATGCTCGTGCGCTAGTTTCGGCAGGAGATGAATCATTGCAAATGGCAATTTTTAATCGAATTGTGGAAGATGGACTTTCTGTTCGTGATGCTGAAGCATTGATACGCGAAGGTTACGTGGAACCAAGAACGACAGCAGTAAACTCAAAGAAATCTGTATCACCAAGTAAAATAACAGATTCTCAATATACTTTTAAGGAGCATTTAGGAGATAAATTGTCTTCCAAAATTGAACTTAAAAAAGCTACTTCTGGTAACGGAAAATTAATTATCAACTTCAACTCAGAAGCTGATTTGAATAGAATTATTGAAATTCTAAACCGTTAATGAGACTTTTTCTTTTTGGTGTTTTTGTTTTGGGGTATACTTGTTTGTTTTCGCAAGATTTACCGGATACTCTTGTAGTAAAAGACACCATAAAAGTTCATTCTCCAAAGAAAGCAGTTATTTTTTCAGCCATAATTCCTGGCGCAGGACAAGTTTACAATCATTTAGCTATGCCAAAAGGAAAAAAGAAAGCCTATTGGAAAGTTCCACTTATTTATGGAGCTCTTGGTTCAACAACCTATTTTATAATTAAAAATCAAAAAACGCAAAAATCATTAAAGCAAGAATATTCCAACAGATTAAATGGTGGAGCATTAAATAATGAATGGGGAAATTATGATGATCAAGGTCTACTAACATTATATGACCAATATTTGAATTGGCGGAATTTATCTATTTTAGGATTTAGTGCAATCTATTTAGTTCAGATTATTGATGCTGGAATTGAAGCTCATTTTGTTCATTTTGATATCTCGCAAGATTTAAGTTTGGCAATTGAACCTGCATATTTTGGTCAAAATACAGTTGGTTTAAAATTTAACTTTAATTTTCATTAATTCTATTGCTCAATAGCCTTAAAAATCTAAATTTGTTAAATCAGAAATTATGAAGATCGCACTAATTGGTTACGGAAAAATGGGGAAAGCAATCGAAGAGATTGCCTTAGAGCGTGGGCATACAATTGTTGCAAAAGTTTCCAGTGAAAAACTCCTTTCTGAGACAGATTTATCCAATGTTGATGTTGCAATTGAATTTACCAAACCAGATTTAGCTGCTGGACATATTCAATATTGCCTTGACCACCATACTCCTGTTGTTGTTGGAACTACAGCTTGGAACAATCAATTAGACCTCGTAAAACAAGCTGTTGAAAGTCAAGAAGGAAGTGTTTTATATTCTTCTAATTTCAGCATTGGTGTCAACATATTTTTTGAAATTAACAAACGACTTGCTCAATTAATTTCAGGTCAGTCAGGCTATAAAGCGTGTCTAGAAGAAATTCATCACATACAAAAACTTGATGCCCCAAGTGGAACAGCAATAACATTGGCAAATGGTATTTTAGAAAACAACCAAGATTATGTTTCTTGGGTTTTGGGTGAAGGGCATGTTCCTCACACAAATGATGGTCAATTAGGCGTAACTTCCTACAGAAAACCTGATGTACCAGGAACTCATACCATAAAATACACGTCACCAGTAGATACGATTACCATTACGCACGAAGCTCATAATAGAAAAGGTTTTGCTTTGGGTGCTGTTATTGCCGCTGAATGGCTACAGGACAAAAAAGGACTTTTCACAATGACTGACGTATTAAATTTAAATAACTAATGAACGTACTTTATTTTTACCTATTTCTTTTAGTTCACCCATATTTAGCGATGTGGATGAAAAGTTTTAAGCAAGCAGGACGTCAATCTTGGGAAGCTTTGATTCCGGGTTACAATTATTTTGTGGCATTTAAAATAGGATGTAAAAAACCTTTTTGGTCTTTGCTTCTAATTTTTCCAGGAGTTCATATTGTGATGTGGTCTGTGGTGAATACATCTTACATTCGTCGATTTGGCTATTACTCTTTGGCTGATACGTTTCAAGGAATCTTTTTTCCATACCTTATTATGGCAAAAATTGCAAATTCTCAGAAAGACATTTTACCAGAGACAAATTGGGCCAATAGCAAAGAAATTGGAGACAGAACTTGGGGAGATCATTTAGCATTGTTGTTGGCATTGCCAATTATTGGTCATGTTATCGCACTAGGATTGAATGCTGTCACACGAGAAAAGCCGGGAGCTAAATCGAAAGTGAAAGAATGGGGCGATTCAATTCTTTTTGCATTAGTTGCAGCAAGTATTATTAGAACATACGTTTTTGAGCCTTTTCAAATTCCAACTGGTTCGATGGAAAAAACGTTGTTGGTTGGAGATTTCTTGTTCGTGAACAAATTGGCTTATGGACCGAAAGTTCCCGTTACACCTTTATCTTTTCCATTGGTTCACAACACCG
>JBEAUV010000022.1:0-22216 GCA_041161265.1 Bacteroidota bacterium
CTCAATTATCAAAGTAATTGGTGTTGGTGGAGGTGGGAGCAACGCTGTGAACCACATGTATAACCAAGGAATCATTGGGGTTGATTTTATCGTGTGTAACACAGATAAACAAGCGTTAGATATTTCACCGGTACCTTACAAAATTCAATTAGGACCATCATTGACTGAAGGTCGTGGTGCAGGTGCCATTCCAGAAATCGGAATGAATGCTGCGATTGAAAACATCGAAGAAATTCGTTCTTTATTGAGTAAAGACACAAAAATGGTTTTTGTTACTGCTGGTTTAGGTGGTGGAACTGGAACTGGTGCTGCTCCTGTAATTGCGCAAGTTGCAAAGGAAATGGGAATTTTAACTGTTGGTATTGTTACTGTTCCTTTCGGTTTTGAAGGTCGTAAAAGAAGATTGCAAGCAGAAGAAGGTTTAGATAAAATGCGTCAAAATGTTGATACCTTATTGGTAATCAATAATGAGCGTTTAGGTGAAATGACAGGAAACCTTACAATCAGTAATGCTTTTTCTCAAGCTGATGATGTATTAACAACCGCTGCAAAAGGAATTGCTGAAGTAATTGCTGTAACAGGTGCAATCAATGTGGATTTCAACGATGTTCGCACCGTTATGAAAGACAGTGGTGTTGCAATTATGGGTAGCGCTGCAGTTGAAGGTGAGAACCGTGCAACGTTAGCAGTTCAAGGAGCATTGAATTCTCCATTATTGAATGATAACGATATTAGTGGTGCACAATATGTATTATTAAACATTACATACGGTGATAAAGAAGTGTTGATGAATGAAATTACTGAAATCACTGACTTTATTCAAGATGAAGCTGGAGCAACTGCGGATGTGATTTGGGGACATGGATATGATGCAACTTTAGGTGATAAATTAAGTGTGACATTGATCGCTACTGGTTTTAAATCAAACCCAATTACGGGATTTGAAAAAGCTCCTGAAAGAAAGGTTACAAAATTAGAAGATGAGCCTAAAAATGAGATTAAAGCACCTCTTTCTTCTCCAACGCAAGTGAATACGTTTAGTAAAGCGGTTGAAGTAAAAGCTGTTGAGGACAAAGTTGTTGAAGAGCCTTTTTTGAAAGATGAGTCAACTTCAGAAACTTCTTCTATAATTAGTACTGATTTCACTTCAAGTATTTCCACTGAAAAGACTGTAGAGGCGAATGAAATGAAGTTTGATTGGGACGTTATCGAAAATACTAGTTCAGAAGAAACAGTAAAAAGTACAATAAAGCGTTTTGATTTAGAAGATGATATGGAACAAAAATTGAGTTTAGATAATGTGATTTCTAAATCAATCCTTTCACCTGAAGACCAACAAAGAAGAACGCAAGATCGTTTGTCAAAAATTCAAGAGTACACTGCAAAATTGAAAAAAGCAGACGGTATTGCAGAATTTGAAAATGAGCCTGCTTATGTTAGAAGAAATATCCAATTAGCAAATTCAACACCAAGTACTGACGAGCAATTTAGCCGTTTTGGATTGTCTGAAGATGAAAATGGAACAACACTAAGAAGTAATAACTTCTTGCACGACAACGTTGATTAATTAGATGTTAGGACATTAAGACTTCAGGATTCTAAGATTTAGAGTCCGGACATCTTAAATCTTAGAATCTTAAAGTCTAAAAAAATGAGTTTTACAGACAAAATTAATGCAGAGATAAAAACTGCAATGCTCGCAAAAGATAAAGAGCGTTTAGCTGTTTTACGTGATGTGAAATCTAAGCTTTTGATGGAAGCAACTTCAGGAAACGGCGAAGCTTCTGATGAAACGGCGATTAAGATTTGCATGAAATTGCACAAACAACGCATGGAAACATACGAAATTTACAAAGCTCAGAACCGTGAAGATCTTGCTGATGATGAATTGTTTCAAGCGAAAGTAATTGAAGAATTTCTTCCTAAAATGATGACTGAAGAAGAAGTGAAAGCAGAAGTAAACGCTGCAGTTGCGTCTACTGGAGCTTCTGGCCCTCAAGACATGGGTAAAGTAATGGGTGTTTTATCTGGTAAATTAGCTGGTAAAGCAGATGGCAAATTGATTGCATCACTCGTTAAAGAAGCATTGTCAAAATAAAAATTTCTACAGGCAAATTTTACATTTGTCAATAAAGTAAAACGCTTTTCACTACAGGGGAAAGCGTTTTTTTGTTGAGTTATTTCTTCAAATATAGAAAAGCACTTGGTTGCGGGTACAAACCATCTCGTGAAATCTTATTGCCTTTTTTGTAAACAACAATGCGTTCACCGGCGAGTTGGTTTTCGATGACGCAATCTAAAAGGAAATATTTTTTACCTTCAAAAAGAACTACATAAGTTCCGTCAATAGCATCTTTTCCAATCGTAAAAGTGATTGTTTTTGCTTGAATAACTACTTTAATAATTGTTTGATCAACGTCCAATAAGTCTTTGCCAGAATCTAATTGAAAAGCAGGTATCTCACCAACATACGTTCCGAAAAATTTTTTTTTCAAATCGATTGACTTTTGCGCCGAAAGAATCAGCGGGAAAAGACATAAACAAAAAAGGATGTTGCGTATCATGTAAAACAAATTTAACTATTTATTTCAAACCATAAAATACTTTCATTTTTTGCTAGTTACAACTTTCGACATAACGATTAATCAGATCCATTTTCGGCTTTTTGCAAACGTAAAAGCGGTAAAAGGCAAGAGATCGATTTAATCCGAAGACAGAACATTTAGTTGAACCAAAGAAATGAGTGAGTACTGATTCTATATCGTCCGCTGTATTTACATGTTCATATTTCATGAGAAGCTGATAATCTAACCCATATTTTTTTTTGAATTCTGCACCCGTTATTTTGGTTCCTAATTTCCATAAAATAGTTCCTTCATTTGGGATAGCAATTCTAAAACACCCGTCCTCTTTGAGATGCAATGCTGCATTTGCAACTACAAAAGGTAAATCCATTATATGCTCAAAAGTGGCAATAGAAGTGATACGGTCATATTTTGCACTCAATGGGACTTCTGTTATGTCGGAATACACCTCATTTATTCGAGGTAATAATGTGGAGTTTTCAAAAAGCTCCTTGAAAGGTTCTACTATGTCATAAATTCCTTTTATTGATTCATACTTTAATTGATTCAGCGTCCCAGCTCCAATCTCGAGTGTCGATAATTCACCTGAGAGGTCGTCTAAATCACCAGATACTTTTTTGTGCATCCAAGCTTCTAATTTTTGAGAAAGAGACGTAGTTTTGTATTTTCCTTCACGGTTATTTAGATAATGTTGATTGTAGATTTTTTGATAAGCCTCAGGAAGATCAATACGCTGTTTGGGAAATTTATCTAAAATATTCATTAGTTCGACTTTTTGTATTTTCCATTCAATTGATACCATTTAATTTTAAACAAATCAATTAACATTCCTATACCGTGCTGAATAACTTTTACACTAGATCCTTCTTGGCAACGGAGTACAACAGGCAAACGCTTTATATCGTAATTACGCTTTAGTGAGATATATAACAATTCAACGTCAAAGGCAAACCCATTTATTTTATTGACTTTAAATAGATCATCTGCAACTTCTCCTCTAAATCCTTTCATTCCACATTGAGTATCAAAGTGCCCACCAGCAACGAATCTGCCGACGATAAATGAAAACACATCACTCCCAAATTTTCGTAAACCAGAAACTTCAGTAAAATAACTTGATCCTGGTAAAGTTCTATCCCCAACTACAACATCAAATTCCTTGTGGTCCAAATAATAAATGAATCGCTCAAAGGCATCTTTTTCAAATGGAATGTCAACATCAGTGAAAATTCTGAAATCGCCCGTTGCATGCTGCATTCCATAGCGAACAGCTCCCCCTTTTCCTAGGTTTTTTGGATAAGATAAGTAGGTGCAGCCATTTATTGTTGCAGCATTTTTGGTTAAACCATTATCGTTAGAACCGTCATCGACAATAAACACTTCAACATTCCATTGTTTTTCATTTAAAAACTCCATCAAGTATGGCAAATTATTCGCCAATGTATTTGCTGAACGGTAAGAGGGAATAATGATACTGATTAAAGCCATTTACTTATTTTATTAAGAGTAAAAGTAAGAATTTATCTCAGCAATAACATGGAATCAAAAGGATGTGTTATTTTTGAAAGACATTATTCAATCACCCTTTTAAATCAAAAGAATCTTGAAAACGCTCAAACTGAAAAATTATCTCCCATATCTTATTTTTTTCGGTATTGCTGCAATCGCTTTTTTTCAAGTTTCATTTTACCTTCATCCTGGGAAATATGATCTAATAGATTGTTTCTATCCGTGGCGTTTTTACATTGGGGAATGTTTGCAAAATGGTCAATTGCCTTATTGGAATCCATACCAAGATTTAGGTTATCCAATTCATGCCGACCCATCTAGCGGTGCTTGGTACCCAATGGTTTGGTTGATTGGTTATTTCAATGGCTATACGATTTACAGTATTGGATTTGAATTATGGTTTCATGTATTCCTTGGTGGAGTTGGGTTTTACACACTCGCTAAAACATTGAAAATCAATCAATCTTTTGCATTGTTAGCGGGTATAGCATTTATGTTGTCTGGAGTTTTTACAGGAAATGCGCAACATTTATCCTACATTATCAGTGCATGTTGGTTACCCTACGTTTTGAATTTTTATTTCCGTTTGGCTGAAGAAAAATCACATGTAAATAGTTTGAAAGCTGCATTTTTTCTGTTCCTAATGATCACAGGAGGCTACCCTGCCTTTACTATCATCTTATTCTATTTGTTACTGATTTTCTTCTTCATTTATTTCAAGAAAACATATCAAACAAAAACGACAAAAGAATTAATAGAGTTCATAAGTCGGCATGTATTGTTTTTAGTATACACCATATTATTGTCATTGGTATTATTTGTAGCAATTTATCAAGTTAGTCCCTATTTATCTCGTTTAGGAGATTTCAGTTTAGAACAAGCATTGTTTTCCCCATTTTCTCCTCAATCGTTTGTGTCATTTATTTTACCATTAGTGAGTACAACTCATACTGATTTCTTCAATTCAGATCTATCAATGCGCAATGGCTATTTTGGATTGTTCATTTTTCTTTTCTTTTTAATTGGTCTCTTTTCAAAGAAACCTATGCAAATTAATGTGCTGTTTTATTTCGGACTCTTTTCTTTGGCCGCTGCTGTTGGTGAATATCTTCCAGTGCGAGAGTTTCTTTTTAAATATGTGCCAATGATGAATGTATTTCGCTTTCCAAGCGTTTTCAGATTGTTCTTTATAATTGCAGGAATTTTAACAGGTGTTTATTACCTCCAAGATTTGTTTAACCGAAAAGCATGGACGAAAAAATCGCTTTCAATTGGCGCCATTATATTGGCAGGTTTCTTCCTGATTTTATTAATTGTGGCAAGAATGAAAGGGCATTTATCACTTCTTGAATTTATCAAAAATAACTTATTCATTGCCTCAGAGGGATCAACCTTTTGGCAAAATGTCGCTTTTCAATCAATTGTACAACTGTTGTTTTTGGGGGTCTTTCTTTTTGTGTTGTGGAAATTCAGTGACCGTAAAAAAATCATAATAGCAATCATTCTTTTAACGATAACTGATCTTGTAATTGCAACACAATTAAATGCGCCATATACAGTTTATTATGAAACGGTTACTTCAAAAGAAGCTTCTGATAACGTATCAAGATATCCAAAAGGATTTCCAAAATTACAGGATATTTCAATTGAAGAAGCAGGACATTTACCTTTAATAGGTACTCCCTTTTGGCAAAATATGAATACTTTTCAAAAACAAGTTTCTGCTGAAGGATTCAATTCTTTTTCATTTACAAATTATGAATTTTTGGAAAGTGAATACCCACAGCTTTTTTCAGAAGTGAAAAAGAACAAATTGCTCTTACTTTCTGATTCTATATTACCTGAGAGCAAATTAAAAGAGTACAAAAAGGACAGTTTGTTTGCTCAGAATCAGATTTTTCTCAATGAAATAGATTACACGTATTTAATTCAACGTGCCTTTGAAGTTTCAATTAAAGATACAGCATTTGTAAAAGAATATGATGCTGCACATTTTAATATTTCAACTTCTTTAGGAAATAGGAGGTTGTTGACATTGCATCAAAAATATTACAAAGGTTGGAAAGCAACTGTAAATGGTAAAAAGGCCAGAATTTTTAAAAGCAATTTGAATTTCATGACAATTATGGTTCCCCGCGGAAAAAACGTCGTGCTTTTTGAATATAAAAATCCTGTTTTGAAAAGTACCTTTTTCATCAGTGCATCCTGTTTTATTTTTGCGATTTTGCTTTTTCTATTCGTTTGGTTGAAAGCCATATTTAAAAAAGCATAAAACGTTCATAAAATCTTATTTTTCTTGAAAACTTCCTGAATTTTGAATCTGTTGATTTCGTAAATTAGTACTCGCGAATTTCAATTAAAAAAAATGAAACAATACCACGATTTATTACAACATATTCTAGACACTGGAACTAAAAAAGAAGATAGAACTGGAACAGGAACAACTTCTGTTTTTGGTTATCAAATGCGGTTTGACCTTTCAAAAGGATTCCCTGTTGTAACTACCAAAAAATTGCATTTACGTTCAATTATCATTGAGTTATTGTGGTTTTTACAAGGGGATACGAACATTAAATTTTTAACAGATAACAAATGTAATATTTGGAATGAGTGGGCGGATGAAAACGGAAATCTTGGACCTGTCTACGGACACCAATGGAGAAGTTGGCCAGCAAATGATGGTGGAACGATTGATCAAATCACTAACCTAATTAATCAAATCAAAAAAAATCCTGATTCACGTCGTTTAATTGTTTCTGCATGGAATGTTGCCGATGTTGATCATATGGCTTTGCCTCCATGCCATACCTTATTTCAGTTCTACGTTGCGAATGGAAAATTAAGTTGCCAATTGTACCAACGAAGTGCAGATACTTTTTTAGGTGTACCTTTCAATATTGCTTCGTATGCCTTGTTAACTATGATGGTTGCGCAAGTGTGTGATCTTGAAGTGGGTGATTTTGTGCATACTTTTGGTGATGCTCACTTATATAGTAATCATATCGAGCAAGCAAATCTTCAACTTTCAAGAGAATTACGCCCATTACCAACAATGAAAATTAATCCAAACGTGAAAGATATTTTTGGATTTACTTACGAAGATTTTGAGTTGTTGAATTACGATCCACATCCACATATTAAAGGCGAAGTAGCTGTTTAAAGAAGTTTTCATTAAAATCTGGCTATGTGCTCTATGTTCCTCTGAGGTGAAAAAAGCATCTGAACTATGCTTTAATTTTATATAAAACGATCTTGAATCAATTCTAACTATGTGCTCTATGTCCCTATGTGGTAAAAAAAACAAATTTCTCAACTATGTCTTAATTGTATCTAGTTGTATTGTTTTTCTTCATGGAAACGCACAGCAAGAATTATCATTTCTATTTGCTGGAGATGTTATGTCACATGGTCCGCAAATTGCGGCTGCTCGAAATGATTTAACAGATAGTTATGATTATGATGCAGGTTTTCAATTTGTGAAACCGATTATCGAACAACACGATATCGCGATTGCAAACCTCGAAGTAACACATGCCGGAAAACCATACAGCGGTTACCCTCAATTTTCTGCACCCGATGAACTTTCTCCTGCATTAATGAATGCTGGTTTTGATGTTTTGTTGACGTGTAATAATCACTCTTGTGACGGTGGCGCAAAAGGTGTGATTCGAACTTTAGATATTTTAGATAATCTTGGAATCAAGCACACTGGCACTTTTCGAAACAAGGCTGAACGGGAACTTAATTATCCTTTGATGTTAAATCAAAATGGGATAAAAGTAGCAATCTTGAATTACACGTATGGTACAAATGGAATCGTAGTTGCGGCGCCTTTAATTATTAATTACATAGACAGTGCTGTAATCAAAAAAGACATTAAACGCGCAAAAGAGTTGAACGCAGATTATATTATTTGTACCATGCATTGGGGAACAGAATATGAATCATTGCCGAGTGCTTACCAAAAAAAATGGGAGAAATACTGTTATGAATTAGGTGTCGACATGGTCATTGGAAGTCACCCTCATGTTATTCAACCAATGCAAAAAAAAGTGGTCAACGGAAAAGAAAAATTAACTGTTTGGTCGATGGGTAATTATGTTTCTAACCAAAAAGATCGCTATAAAAATGGTGGATTAATGGTTGGAACAACACTTAAAAAAGAGGAAGGAAAAGTAAGCGTCAAAGAAGTTCATCACAGTTTTGCATATGTCCATATCAAACAGGAAAAAGGGAGCAAATATTATTACTTACTTCCAGAATTTAATTATGCTGAATTGCGACCAGATTTTATGGCAGATAGTGCAATTTTCAAAATGGAACAGTTCTTTTCGGATAGTAGAAAATTGTTTACTGAACATTCAATTGGGTCAAATGAATATACTGTTTCCCGTGAAAGTGAAGTAGGAGATCTTTTTAAATCGTATTTGCAAGGATATTATTCAGTTTTACTTGAAGAGCGCTCTGATATTAATTTACCTGAATTAATGAAAACAGAATTGTCAAATTATATACATAAAGTAATAGAACCAAATGGAAAATATGCTTATGTTTCTGGTATTTATAACACGAAGGAACAGGCATATGGAAACAAACGATTTTTCCAAGATTGCCTTGTTTCAAATCCGTTGAAAATAGTTTTTATTTCACCTAGAGAATTTACCCTAATAGAAGAATGAAAGTAGCGTTAATAGTAGCAATGGACCGTGAAGGTGGAATTGGTAAAAACAATGATTTGATGTGGCATTTGCCTTCAGATATGAAGTTTTTCAAAGAGAAAACTGCTGGTCAAATTGTTGTTATGGGAAGAAAAAATTATGATTCAATTCCTGAAAAATACCGACCTCTTCCAAATAGAGAAAATGTTATTTTGACCCGAAATAGCTCTTTTAAAGCGGAAAATTGCCAAGTCTTTCATGCTATGGAAGAATGTCTAGAGCATTATAAAAATGAAACAGATCGCGTTGTTTTTATAATTGGTGGTGGAGAAATATATCGACAAGCTTTAGAATTGAATTGTGTTGAAGAAATGTTCATTACACATGTTGATAAAGTTTATGATGCAGAAACATTTTTCTCAAAATTTGATGAGTCGAAATGGGCAGTTACTGAAATCGCATCACATGAAGTGGATGACAAACATGAAGCAGGTTATACAATTAAACACTATCATATTAAATGATTCTTTGTATAGCCGAAAAGCCATCCGTAGCGAAAGATATAGCGGAAATTCTGGGAGCCCGAAATAGGAAAGACGGCTACTGGGAAGGGAATGGCTATTGGGTTAGTTGGACATTTGGGCATTTGTGTACTTTAAAAGAGCCACACGATTATAAAGAGAATTGGAAATGGTGGAAATTGGAAGATTTACCGATTATCCCCCAAAATTTTGGAATTAAGGTTGTTGATGATGCTGGAGTCCAAAAACAATTCAAGTGTATTGAAAATTTAGTTGCGCAATGTGATTCTGTGATAAATTGTGGTGATGCTGGGCAGGAGGGAGAATTGATTCAGAGATGGGTTTTATTGAAGGCAAAATGCAATAAGCCAATTCAACGTTTATGGATATCATCACTTACCGAAGAAGCAATCAAAGAAGGATTTAAAAAACTGAAAGATTCCAAACAATACGACAATTTGTATGCTGCTGGTTCAGCCAGAGCAATAGGAGATTGGCTATTAGGGATTAACGCAACGAGAGCGTTTACAAAGAAGTTTGGACAAGGAAAAGTAACACTTTCTGTAGGACGCGTGCAAACACCAACTTTAGCAATGATTGTTCAGCGGCAAAAGGAAATAAACGCTTTTACAACAGCTGAATATTGGGAATTGAAAACTACTTATCGTGACACGGAATTTTTGTGTCAGATAGATCGTTTGACAAGTGAAGAGAAAGCCAATAAAGGTCTGGAATATCTTAAACAACATGAATTTGAAGTAACATCGTTTGAACAAAAGGAAGGGAAAGAAGGGAATCCTCGTTTGTTTGATTTAACTGGTTTGCAAGTTGAAGGAAATAGGAAATATGGCTTTTCAGCAGATGAAACGTTAAAGCTTGTTCAGAGTTTATACGAAAAGAAAATTGTAACGTATCCACGTGTGGATACTACTTATTTATCAGAAGATATTCATCCAAAAATTGAAGGGATTTTAAAGGGAATGCAGTATTATTCTCGTTTTACCGCACCTTTATTACAAATGCCAATTCCGAAATCAAAGACCGTTTTCGACGATAAAAAAGTTACTGATCACCACGCAATTATTCCGACAGGAGTAAATCCAAGTGGAATTTCAGCTGTTGAACAACAAGTTTATGATTTAATTGCAAAACGATTCATCGCCGTATTTTATCCGGAATGTAAAGTTTCAAATACGACTGTTTTAGCCAAAGTTGGGACACTTGATTTTAAAGTTACCGGAAAGCAAATCATTGAACCAGGTTGGAGAGTAATTTACGACGAACCTAAATCTCAAACCCCAAATTCTGAATCCCAAATCAAAAACGACGAAGAACGCGTACTCCCAATCTTTGAAAAAGGTGAAAAAGGACCTCATACTCCAATCGTTCACAAAGGAAAAACATCACCTCCCAAACCGTATACTGAAGCAACCTTGTTGCGTGCAATGGAAACCGCTGGAAGACAAGTGGAAGATGAAGAAATGCGTGAATTGATGAAAGATAATGGAATTGGTCGACCGTCAACTCGAGCAAATATCATCGAAACATTATTCCGTCGTAAATACATTGAAAAGAACAGAAAAAATATTCTAGCCACTCCAACAGGAATGGATTTAATTGATACCATTCAAAATGAATTATTGAAGAGCCCTGAATTGACAGGTAACTGGGAAAGAAAGATCCGTTTAATTGAAAAAGGGGAATACGAATTAGAAGTTTTCAAACAAGAACTTTTCAAAATGGTACGCGAATTAACAGATGAAGTGATTTTTAATAATTACAGAAAAATTCAAGTTGAACCGCATCCGAGTGCTACAGAAACTGTAAAAAAAGAACGAGCTCCACGAGTGGTGAAAGAAAAACCCGCTTTAGATTCATTGAATTGTCCGAAATGTAAAACAGCCAAATTGATGAAAGGGAAAACAGCTTTGGGTTGTTCCAATTTTGCGGCTTGTGGGTTTAAAATACCATTTGAAATATTGGGCAAAAAAATGACTGAATCACAACTGTTGGACCTGTTAGAAAAAGGAAAAACAGGAGTTATAAAAGGGCTAATAATTCCTGGAAAATCAGAACCCGTAAATGGGAAATTAACATTGGATGGAAGTTTTAATATTGGAATAGCTTAAGTCAGTATCTCATCACAAAACCTCAGATTTGAAAATTATTTTACTTTTTCTACTACTTATTTTGTCAACGTTTACTTATAGTCAAGTTGATACAAATTCATATCCAGATGAACCACCAAGTTTTCCTATTGTAATTCATTACCAAAACAACAGTGCACAAATCAGTCATGTAAGTAAATATAAGTTGATTCTATTGTCTGATTATCTCATTCAAAATCCAACAATAAATATTGTTATTGAAGGTCATGTTTGTTGCGGCCCAGCACTTCATATGTCTAAAAAAAGAGCCAAATCGATATATAAAATGTTGATACGTTATGACGTTCCACGAGAACAAATGGTATACATAGGTAAGTCTTTTGATGAACCACGAATCGCTAAAGAAAAATCCGAGTCAGATAAAGACATTAATAGAAGAGTGGAGATAAAACTTCAATAAAATTTTCTTATCGTTTGTTACTTTTAAAGTACTCAGCCCTTTGATTATTTTTAAATCAGTATATTCATCCTTCAAAATGATATATATGAAACTGATTGCCTCCTTTTTTTTACTCACTATCGCTTCTTTTAGTTTTAGTCAAAACACCCCTATTTATCCCATTGATTCACTTTTACCAGAGAACACAACTTTTCGTCAAATAGGACCTTTTAGAGGTGGACGCAGTGCTGCGGTTTGCGGAGATTTGAAAAACAAGAACTTGTTTTACATGGGTTCTGTTGGTGGTGGTTTATGGAAAACAATCGACGGAGGAAGCAATTGGAAAAATATTTCTGATGGAGATTTTGGTGGTTCAATTGGTGCTGTTGCTGTTGCTCCATCTGACCCAACAATTCTGTATGTAGGAGAAGGAGAAAATACTATTCGAGGAAACGTTAGTGAAGGTTTTGGAATGTGGAAATCAGAAGATGCTGGTCGAACATGGAAGAATATTGGGCTGAAAGATTCCCGTCATATTGTTCGAATTGTTGTGCATCCAAAAGACCCGAATATTGTTTGGGTGGCTGCTCTTGGACATCTTTTTGGGCCAAGTCAAGAAAGAGGAATTTATAAAACCATTGATGGGGGTAAAACTTGGAAGCGTGTTCTTTTCAGTGATGAACTCAGCGGCGCAGCAGATTTAGTGATGGAACCAGGAAATCCTCAAGTATTATATGCGAGTACTTGGACGGTGAAGCGTACACCTTATAGTTTAGAAAGTGGAGGATCAGGAAGCGCTTTATGGAAAAGTATCGATGGTGGTGAAACATGGAAAAAATTGAATAATAAACCTGGTTTTCCTTCAAAATCAGTTATTGGAATTATCGGTGTTGCAGTCTCAGCATCTAATCCGGATAAAGTTTATGCGATTGTTGAAAACAGTGATGGTGGTTTATTTATGAGTGAAGACGGCGGAGAAAATTGGACACTAAAGAATAGTGAAAATAAAATCCGTCAGAGAGCATGGTATTATTCAAAAGTTTTTGTTGATCCACTGAACGAAAACAATGTTTTCATCCTCAATGTTGATTTTGAAAAAAGTACAGATGGCGGAAATAGCTTTCACTCAATAGATACGCCGCATGGAGATCATCACGATTTGTGGATTGACCCAGAACAACCATCCCGAATGATTATCGCAGATGACGGCGGTGCACAAATTAGTTTTGATGGCGGGTCAAATTGGAGCTCGTATCATAATCAACCGACAGCTCAAATTTATAGAATTAGCACGGACAATGATGTGCCGTATCATATTTTGGGAGCTCAACAAGATAATTCAACTATTCGAATTCTTTCAAGATCTGAACACGGTGAAATTGGTCAAAGAGATTGGACTTCAACAGCTGGTTTTGAAAGCGGGTATGTTGTAGCAGATCCTTCAAATCCTGATATTGTTTACGGTGGAAATTATGCAGGTTTTCTTTCACGATTAGATCACAAAACAGGAGAAAACAGAGCGATAAGTGTATGGCCTGATTTACCAATTGGAACAGGAGCTGATGCACACAAATACCGTTTTCAATGGAATTTCCCAATCTTCTTTTCTCCTCATAATCCAAAGCGATTGTATGCTGCGGGAAACATGTTGTTTGTGAGTGAAGATGAAGGTGCGTCTTGGAAAACAATTAGTCCTGATTTAACAACGAATGACAAATCAAAACAAGGAGCAAGTGGTGGTCCAATTACGAAGGACAATACCACGGTTGAGTTTTATTGTACCATTTTTACAGCAGCTGAAAGCCAACTTGAAAAAGATGTTCTATGGGTAGGAAGTGATGATGGTTTAATTCACATTTCGAAAGATGGTGGAGCGAATTGGACAAATGTAACGCCTCCAGCCGCTGGCAAATTAATGATGTGGAATACTGTAGAAGTAGATCCATTTCAAAAAGGAAAAGCATATTTCGTTGGGACAAAATATAAAACCGATGATTTCAAACCTTACATCTTTGTGACGGAAGATTATGGTAAATCATGGAAACTGATAACGAAAGCGATAGATCCTAAACATTTTACACGAGTATTGAGAGTGGATCCTAAGAGAAAAGGACTTTTGTATTGTGGAACTGAGTATGGATTTTACATGAGTTATGATGATGGCGCAAACTGGAAAAAGGTGCAACTGAATTTGCCTCAAACACCGATTACAGACATGTGCATTAAAGATAATTCACTTGTCATTGCTACTCAAGGTCGCGCAATTTGGGTGATGGATGATCTTTCACCTATTCAAAATTTCAATTCAAAGTTGCTCAATGAAAAAATGGTTTTATATGACATTGCCAATTCAATACTTATGGATGGGTGGCAAAATAAATCTGCAAAAAATGCTGGAATGAATCCGCCAAATGGTGTGGTAATTCCTTTTCATTTAAAAAATTATAGTGATACTTTGAATGTTGAACTAATTATTCGTGATTCAAATAAAAAAATTATTTCAACCTACTCTTCAAAATCTGGTGATGACAAATTAAAGCTTTCAGTTAAAGAAGGAATGAATCTTTTCGTTTGGGACATGAACTATGAGAGCATCGAACCGATTGCTGGAATGATACTTTGGAATGGAACAATCTATGGTCCAAAAGCAGCTCCTGGAGCTTATTCAGTTACATTAAAAATTAAAGGCGATAGCATAGAAAAACCATTTTTAATAAATTCAAATCCTAAATACAAATGCAGTAACGAAGATTATGTTGCGAAAACAACTTTCCTATTAGAAGTTAAAGTGAAGTTTTCTGATGTGCAAAATTGTGTAAAAGATATAAGAATTTTACGTGGTCAAATAAACCAATTCATATCATTGGCTGGAAAAGATATTCCAACTGAAGTGAAGTCCTTGAGTGATACAATTCTTAAGAAAATCTCACGAATTGAAGAGAATTTATACCAAACGAAATTGAAAAGTGGTCAAGATATTTTGAATTACCCGATGAAGTTAAACGATAGAATTTCTGGTGTATACAATTATGCATCTAGCGGAAATACAGCGCCGAACAAACAAGTGAAAGATGCTTATGCCGAATTGAAAATCTTGGCTGATGAACAGTTGGACTTATTTAAAGCAGTTCTCGAAAAGGATATTATTGAGCTCAATGCAAAAATCAAAAGCAGTGAACTACCGGTTATTGGGATTGTTAAAAAGTAATTAATCTATTCAATGGCAAACGAATCAAAAGGACTTTGGAAAATTATAGGTGCCTCCTCTTTGGGAACGCTTATCGAATGGTATGACTTCTACATTTTTGGAAGTTTAGCAACTGTTATTTCAACGAAATTTTTCCCTTCTGATAATCCAACTGCCGCCTTTTTGGCAACATTAGCCACCTTCGCTGCAGGTTTTGTTGTTCGTCCTTTTGGAGCATTATTCTTCGGAAGATTGGGGGATTTGATCGGAAGGAAATATACGTTTATGGTTACGTTACTTTTGATGGGAGGAGCCACCTTTCTAATTGGTTGTGTTCCTTCCTATGAATCAATCGGATTTTTAGCACCTGTTTTGGTATTGTTGTTACGCTTACTCCAAGGATTGGCTTTGGGCGGCGAATATGGCGGAGCAGCTACATATGTTGCCGAACATGCACCTGCCAACAAAAGAGGTTATTGGACTTCTTGGATTCAAACAACAGCAACTGTAGGGCTATTTGTTTCTTTGCTGGTTATCATGCTCACGCGAATGGCTTTGTCAAAAGAGGATTTCAATGAATGGGGATGGCGGGTACCTTTTTGGGTGTCAATTATCATGGTGGCGGTTTCCTATTTCATTCGCAAGAAAATGGGAGAATCACCCTTATTTGCTAAAGTAAAAGCAGAAGGTCATATTTCAAAAAATCCATTAAAGGAAAGTTTTGGGAACAAAGCAAATTTCAAATATGTTTTACTAGCACTTTTTGGAGCAACGATGGGACAAGGGGTGGTTTGGTATACGGGACAATTTTATGCAATGAGTTTTATAGAAAAAATCTGTATGGTTGATAAAATCCAATCAGATGTTTTAATTGCAATTGCTCTGTTGATGGGAACGCCTTTCTTTCTGGTTTTTGGTGCTTTGTCAGATAGAATTGGGAGGAAGAAAATAATGCTTGCTGGGATGCTTTTAGCCGTTTTTTGCTACCGCCCGATTTATGAAAAAATGTATCAAACTGTTTCTGTCAAGAATAAAATAGAAATCGTTTCTAAACAAAACACCAATTTATCGTTTGTAACAAATCCTAAAACTAATTTGAGCGATTCGGTTTATACTACCAATTATTTTTACCGAGACGGTGCTGTAAAAACAGAAATAAAAACTATTTATTTGGCATACAAAGGAAAAGATGTTTCAGTTTCTAAAGAAGAAATTAAATCAACTATTGTTGTTAATAATTCTGATAAATGGATGTTGATTTGGATGGTGTTCATTCAAGTTTTGTTTGTGACAATGGTATATGGTCCAATTGCTGCTTTCCTAGTTGAATTGTTTCCAACCAATATTCGATACACTTCAATGTCTTTGCCCTATCATATCGGGAATGGTGTTTTTGGTGGATTGTTGCCAGCCGTTGCAGTTTACCTTGCAACAAAAGCAAATGATGCCAATGCGTTGGCTGAATCAGCAGGACAACAATTACCTTACGACAAGCCTTATTTAGAAGGATTATGGTATCCAATTATTGTATCAGGAGTTTGTTTTATTATTGGAATGGTCTATATTAATTCAAAACACAAACACATTGATGATTAGTATGAATAAATTGAAACGACTTCTTGGTTTTGTTTGGATATTACTTGCATTAGCCTGTGCTTATTTTGGTATTACCGATTTTGGTTGGCCGAAAGTTGCTCATCCTAAAGGAAATGATGATTTGGTTTTCGGGATAATAATTCTATTTGTACTTATGCCAATAATTGTCGGCGGACTTTTGAAGTTTGGAATTTATGCAATACAAGGCTTATTTGATGAGGAATAAAAATTGATTTAAGTCATGGTTTTTTCTATTTTTTTTCACGTATTTAGTTGAATGGTTTAGTGAAAAAAGTATAATGAAAGAAAGAAGTATGTTCTTATTATTCGTCTTGATGTTAAATGGCTTTAATTGCTCAAGTCAGATTAAGCAAGTTTTCTCTGATAATGAATTAAAAAGTTATTATGGAATCTCATCTGGCTATTCAAGTATTGGGGCTTATTGTGTTGCCATGGAATATACGATAACAAAAAAGCACAATTGTTTTTCAGCCGTTCTTCAATATAATTCTCAAGTTGGTAATGCCAAAATGGGGCTTTTAACTCCTGTATTCTATAATGATAAATTTTATGAATTCGCCTTACTTTATGGAAGATCATATCAAAAAAATAGGATTCTTCTAGAAGCTGATCTTGGACCAGTAGGTTATGTTTACAACAAAAAAGCTATTGGTTATTCGAGTGGATATATAAGTTCGTATTATCCAATAAAAAAATCATATTCTGGTATAGGTTTATTCATACAAGGAAGCTTAAATTTTATGTTATCCAAAAAATTTTTTTTTGGTATAAAAACGAATTTGAATTTGAATGATGTTCATATCAATGGAACAGTTCAGATGCAGTTCGTTTTTAGAATGTTTGATTGAATAAATTAATAGTAAGAATTGACTTTATGCATTTCTAAAAATAGTTACACTTTATATTTTTGTTTTTTTCTAATTGTTGGGCCAATGAAGTTTGGGATATATGCCTTAAAGGATTTGTATAATGAGGAATAATTTGTACTTTTAATAAATTACTTAAACTAGTCTTTATGAAAAACCTATTCTTACTACTTTCTATTTCAATTTCAGGAATCACGTCTGTAAACGCACAAAAAGTATTTTCTGTAGACTATGAAAGTAAAGCTGACGTAAAAGTTTTTGTAGTCGACTATGAAAGTCAGGCTGATCTGAAAGTTTACAAAGTAAAGTATGAAAGTCAAGCTGGAGAAAATGATGGAAAGTGGTTTTTTACAGATTATGAAAGCCAAGCAAAAACAAAAGTCTTTTTTGTAAAATATGAAAGCCAAGCAGATTTAAAAGTCTTTTTCGTTGATTACGAAAGTCAAGCTGGTTGGAAAAATAGCTCTAAGAAGGCAGAAATGTATTGAAATAGTTCAAAAAATATAAAAAGGGGGGAGTTTTAAAACTCCCCCCTTTTTGATTTATACACTGCGCTGATAGATAACAAATCGTGATACCTGATTTTTCTTTAATCAATTCATTATAAGTACTTTTTTTTTAAAAAATCGTTAATTCATTTTGTATTTCTTCTTTTGAAATTCTAATAAAGACTAAAAAAAATTCTGAATTCTATTTAAAATATTCGATAGAAGTACCTTTTAATTCATTTAAAAAGGAGTTATATTCATATCCTGTTGATTTTCTCGCACTAATTGAAAAAAGAACTAGATTTAGCGCTACTAAATTATTCAACTGATGATAAAAAAGCGATTATTCTTGATAAGACTGATTATTGGTGTTTCAATTTTTAGTTTAACAACATCTTTTAACTTTTTAAGTATAGATTCAAAAGATGAAAAATCTAACGGTTATATTTCCTTAAATAATATTGATGATGAGCTATTGCGTCAGAAATGGGAAAATGCCGCAGGAACATTCCAGTTTCAAATTATAAATTCCAGAGAATTTCCTCAAGTTCATGTGTCAATTATAGAGGAAATAGAAAAGAATCGTGACGAAAAGGACATTGTTTATATACCTTACAAGGAAAATATACGAATCAAAATATTGCCTAAATCTATGATTTCTGGTTCTTTTGAAAAACTAGAATTGTTTATTCGGGTATCAGAATAATTATATAGAAGACGTATGAGAAAATTAATATATACAATAGCATTAACCATTTTAAGTGTATTAGGGTCTTATGCTCAGTCTGATAATTGTGCAACTGCAACGCCAATTACATTAGTTGGTGGAACGCTATGTGTCAATGGAACAAGCAGTGGAGGTACTGCAGATAATACAACAACTACTTGTAATGCAAGTCCAAGTGTTAACTTCGTTTGGTATCAATTTACTTGTACTGGTACTCAAAATAATATTACTTTAACTCCAGGAACTTTACAAAATTCAGTTTTAGTTGTCGATGGTACGGCTTGTGGTGATAATGCAATTGATTTTTGTAATAACGCGACTGGAACAAATCCAATAACGATATTAAATAGTCAAACTGTTGGAACTACGGTTTTAGTGGCCATTGGATCAACTTCAGGAAATGATGGAACTTTTCAATTATGTGTGACTTCAATTACACCAACAACTTTTTCCGGTGGTGATTTGTGTTCAAATGCCATTTTATTTTGTGATCCAAATGCAAACATAAGTGTACCTGACATGTCAATTTATACTGGTGTGGGAGCTGGAGGTAAGCCATCATGTTTTTTTGGCGGTGGAAGTAACCCAACACAAGATGTATTTTTTAAATTTACAGTGTATCAAAATGGAACCATAGCTTGGAGTGGAAATCCTAATAATAATACAACTGAATTTGATTGGACATTATATAATATCACGTCAGGTTGTCCAGGTACAGAAATCTGCTGTAATTATAATTTTTCTGGACAATTAGGAGCGAATTTTGGTCAGGCAGCAGGTGGTGCCGGTCCATGTGGGACAGCTGCTGGAGGTGGTGCAGCTGGCGAGTTTAGCCCTACAACTGCCGGAGTAGCGGGACAAACTTACGCGATTTATATTAGTAATTGGTCAGGTAATGGAACTGGTTTTGTTTTTGACTTTACAGGAACGGCAGCTATTGCTCCAATAGCAGGTTTTACAATAAATCCGAATACTGTTACTTGCGGTCCATCAGTAAATGTCACTATAAATAATACTTCGACTGCAGCAGCAAATTGGACATATGGAGATGGTACAACTTACACTGGTACAACTCCTCCAGCACATATTTATTCGACTCCTGGGACTTATCCAATTACAGCTACAATTCCCGGAGCTTGTCCATCGACGGCAACCCAATATGTCAATTTATTTGGACCACTCGTTGGCACTATTGCTGGTACAAATGCAACGTGTCCGTCTTCTACGAATGGCACGGCAACCATAACATCATTATCAGGTGGTAATGGAATATATACTTATTTATGGAGTGGACCTTCTCAAAATGGAGCAACTACATCTTCAATAACTAGTTTAACACCAGGCTCTTATTCTGTTACAGTTAGTAATGCAGTTTGTGGGTCATCAATAGTTTTGAATGTTGTTATTGGAGTAGCAAATGCATTGGACAACGCTTCTTTTAGTGTTAGTAATTATTGCGTGGGGGCAGCAAATTCTGCTACTATTACAGGAACTTCTGGCGGTGTATTTTCTTTTAATCCAGTTCCTGGTGGTGGGGTTACTATCAATTCAGCAACTGGTGCAATTTCCGGTGGTGTTGGTGGCGCCACATATACTGTTCAGTATACAACACTTGGAGCATGTCCTGCAACTCAAACAGATCCTGTAACTGTTATTGCAATTGATAATCCATCTTTCTCTATTGCAAATTTTTGTGCCGGTTCAGCAAACTCCGCCATAATTACAGGAACGGCTGGAGGTACTTTCACCTTTAATCCGGTTCCAGGTGGAGGCGTATCAATTAATTCAGTAACCGGTGCAATCACTGGTGGAATTGGAGGTACAACTTACACTGTGCAATATACTACTTCAGGTACTTGTCCTGCAAATACAACTCATACAGTTAATGTCAATGCACTCCCTACTTTTTCTTTAACATTCACTAACCCATCCATTTGTGGAAGTAGTGATGGTTCACTTACAATTTCTGGCCTGAATAATTCAGCTAGTTATGCAGTAACATATATGGACGGTGCAACGTCGGTTGGACCAACAAATTATACATCTAGTGGTGCAGGCGTAATTATTCTTTCAGGATTGAACGCAGGGAGTTATAATGGTTTTAGTTTAACGTTAAACTCAACTGGTTGTGTAGGAACAAATCCAACATTAATTACATTAGTAGATCCGGGAGCACCGGTATTGGTTATTACAAATCCACCAGCTGTATGTTCGCCTCTTACGGTAGATATAACGGCTGCTTCTGTTACCTCAGGAAGCACTGGTGGGGGTGTATTAAGTTATTGGACTAACATTGGCGCTACACAACCACTTGGTTCACCATCGGCAGTTTCCGTGGGTGGAACTTATTATATTCAAACCAACAATGCAGGTTGCTTAGATATAGAAGCAGTTGTGGTAACAGTAAATCAAACTCCTAATATAGTTATTACTGATCCTACTGCAGTTTGTTCTCCTTTGACTGTGGACATTACAGCTGCCACTATTACTGTAGGAAGCACAAATCCAGGTGTATTGGCTTATTGGAATGATGCAACTGCAACAAGTGCGTTGTTAACACCATCAACTGTATCGATGAGTAATACGTATTATATTCAAGCAACAAATGCGGGTTGTACTGATATTGCAGCTGTTGAGGTAACGATTAACCCAACTCCTGTTCTTACAATCACAGATCCAGCTGCAGTGTGTTCTCCTTTAACAGTAGATATTACTGCTGCAAATATTACAGCTGGATCAACAAATACTGGGACACTAACATATTGGAATGACGCTGCAGCTACAAGCTCATTGGCAACACCAGCATTGATTTCAGCTAGTAATATCTACTACATTCAAGCAACAAATACAGGGTGCGTTGATATTGCAGCTGTTATTGTGACTATCAACCCAATTCCAGCTGCTCCTGCTGCCGGAACAGATGCAACTTATTGTGAAAGCTGGGATTTTATTCCAATGACAGTTACAGGAACGGGGGGTGTTTTTTCGTGGTATTTGAATTCAGGATTAACGGATTCACCTACAATTGGAAGTACAATTCTTCCGAATGATGTTTTGGGAACGACTGTTTATTATGTAACAGAGACCTTATTAGGTTGTGAAGGTCCTGCAAGTACTGTAACGATTACTATTCAGAATTGTGAGATTACAGTTCCGACAGCATTCACTCCAGATGGAGATTTGGTAAATGACAATTGGGAAATTATCGATTTAGATAATGTTTATCCAGACAATGTTGTTATGATTTACAATCGTTGGGGAGCAAAATTGTATGAGTCTAAGAAAGGAGATTATTCGTCCAAACCTTGGAACGGATCATTTGAAGGAAAAACTTTACCTGTTGGGTCGTATTATTTCATCATAGATTTGAATACAGATAAATCGGAACCAATGAAAGGAATTGTATCAATTATTTTAGAATAATAAAACAATAGTATATAAAATGAGAAGGATATTAGTAATACTAGGTTTGGTAATAGCAGGGAATTCTATTTCTCAGCAAATGCCACAA